>JAHQVQ010000304.1 GCA_019634305.1 Flammeovirgaceae bacterium
AATCAGTTTATCAAGATAGGGATAAATTAAAACTGATATTAGGATAATAAGGGTGCCTAAATAAAAGCCTCCACTCATCTGTTCTTTCTCCCCATATAAAATGACAGCCATTATAATCCCGTAAACTGGCTCCAGGTTTACAGTTAGGTTTACATTGAAGGCAGAAACTCTTTTCATTATTTCTATACCAGCATAAAAAGCATAAACTGTGCATACTATGGAAAGGATCAGAAGATTAATCCAGTCCATTTGATCGAGAAATAACTGGATTTCTCCATTGGTGGCGAAGGTTATCTGGTAAATTGGGAAAAACAAAATGCAACACAAACAAGCTCCAACCATTTCATAAAAGGTGATAATAACCGGATCATAAACTTTTGTGTATTGGCTGTTTAAAATAGAAAACCAGGCTGCTAAAAAAGCTGAGACAAGTGCTAAGGATAATCCTAAAACATGGTTGAATTCGAAATGGAAAATAGTATATAAACCACTGATTATGACCAAACCCAGAAGAACTTCATACCATTTGGTTTTTGACTTTTTTATTACAGGTTCTAAAAAAGCAGTGAATAGGGTAGTGGTAGCCATTCCTGCTAGGCAAATGCTAATTTTAGAAATTTTTGCAGAAGCGAAGAACAAGATCCAGTGGGCTCCAACTAATACTCCTGTGAGGATAAAATTTAAAATGACCCTCCATTTTAAGGTAAATTTCTTTTTTAGTAAAAAAATTATTGCAGCCAGGGCGAGGGAAGAAACCAGGGTTCGGTAAAAAACTACTTCAACTGCAGGAACAGAAATTTCATTACCCAAAATGGAAGTAAAACCCCAAATGAAAACTATAAAATGAAGCTTTAACTGATCTTTAAACATTTTGCCAAATGATTAAAAAGTAACTGGTATTTTTATCGTCAAAATCAAAATTGAACTTAGGTACAAAGTCACAGGATTGATTTAAGTAGCTAACCATAAAAAATCGTGTATTTTGGCTAGCTATTTTCCCGCTATAAAGCGTTAAAAAATCCTTCAGTAACGCTGCTATGTAAGGATTGTTTGTCCCAGCGGGGAACCGCTTGTCTAGCAAAAAACTGCTTCGCCAAAAATACATGTTTACTTATGACCAGTTACTTAATTGAGATTTATTTTACTTAGTAAAAGTACGATGACCTATTTAGGAACCATAAAGTATAAAAAGGAAGTGATAAAGGCGAAAGTTAAATTGGGAAGCCAGGCTATAAAAGCAATTACCGTTTCATTGGGCGCACCAGTGGCAAGGCTCCGACTCATAATTACAAATAAAAGATAGACAAAGGCAAGGAAAAAGCCAAGGGCAATTTGAAAGCCAGTTCCTCTTCTTGATTTTTTTGCAGAAATCGTTACGCCCATAACCGTGAGAATAATTATGGCAAAAGGATAGGCATAACGCTCGTATTTTGTATTGAGAAACCTTTCTACATTTCCCACACCCCGTTCAACTTCTTCCCGAATATAAGTCTCGAGTTCCTTTAGGGTCATGGTTTCTTCCAGCTTATAATCATTTTCAAAATACTTTGGGGATATGTTGAGCATAGTGTCCAAATTATTCCCTGTCCACGATTTTTCTTTATCTCCTTCAAAAGTATGAACTTTGTATTTGTCAATGTGCCAGGTTTGTTTTAGGGTATCCCACACCACTTTATCTGCACTTAATTTCTCTAGTAATTCTACTCCTCCTACCTTTTCGAGAGTGAATTTATAGCCAGTCCTTACCCTGTTGTTATAATTTTGAATATAAATATAAGTAGAGTCTCCAGTTTTAAAATGGACATCTCTAAGTTCAAAAAAATATGGACTTTTCAAATAATCAACACTAAACTGAATTTGCTTTTTTGCTGCTTTCGGTATTATCCAGCCGACCATGAAAAAAGTATAAATCCCAAGAATAGTTGCTCCAAAAAGATAAGGCATCAGAAATCTTCTAAAGGAGACGCCTGCACTTAAAATAGCTACTATTTCTGTATGGGAAGCTAATTTGGAGGTAAAAAACACCACGGAAATAAAAACAGCTAATGGGCTTAGGGTATTTGCCATTGTAGGAATATATACCAGATAGTATTCCTTTAAAATAAACCAAAGAGAAAGATCATGTTTAATAAAATCATCAGACTTTTCGGTATAATCCACTACTACGATTACCGCCATCAGGATGGCTACTACGAAAAAATAGGTAACAAAAAATTTTTTTATAATATACCTGTCGAGGATTTTCATTTAGTTACTTAGGTTTACCAGTTTGGTATTTTTTATTAACTTAATAAGTACCAGCACAAAATAATAATGGAAAATAGTATCGCATTATTATTGAGTTATCCTTCATTATGGATAACAAAATTCAACTGATTCAATTATTGCCTTTCAATTTTAAGTAGTCATTCAAAATTAACCGTGTATTATTTTGCCATAAAAGACTGATAGAGAGATTGCTATTTCTCGGAAATAATAGTACCCGGTGGGAGTACGGGTGCTTATCCAATACTACCGCTTCTTTTATTAGAAATACAAATTTGATCACTAGACAATGAAAACCGCCTGATTTAACAATTTTTAATTCCCAAATTGGTTATTCACCTTCTTTGAAAAGCATATAAAAAAGAAATTCCACTGATATTAGTGGAATATTTAATGGACTTAAAGTGGATAAAATGCATTTATTCAATAACACTTAATTTTACCATATTGGTCTTTTTATGTGCTTCAAAAGGCATTGCAGCAGTATTTATGATAATGTTTCCTTTTCTTAAATAACCTTCCTTTTCCAAAAACTCTTCTATATACTTAAAAGTAGCATTAGTAGATTCTTTTGGTTTGAAATAAAATGCTTTTACACCCCAGACTAAGTTGAGAGAAGTAAGTAAAGCTTTATTTTCTGTAAAGGCATAAATATCAGACTCTGGTCTGTGCCGTGCAATTTGTAATGCTGTAAACCCAGAATAGGTAATGGCAATAATTGCTTTTGCTTTAGTATCTTTAGCCATATTACATGCTGAAGAAACAATCATGTTACTGGCAAATTCAGAGTCTTTCAGGTTTGGATCATAAGTTTTATTGTAAATATTCCCAGAGTTTTCCACTGCCCTCACAATGTTAGTCATGTGTTGGATAGTTTGCACAGGATATTTCCCTGAAGCTGTCTCAGCACTTAGCATTACAGCATCCGTACCATCCATTACAGCGTTGGCCACATCATTGGCTTCAGCTCTGGTTGGCCTTGGATTTTCGATCATGCTCTCCATCATTTGGGTAGCAATTATTACTGGTTTTCCTGATTCATTACATTTCTTTACAATATTTTTCTGATGCATGGGAACATCCTCCATTTGAATTTCTACTCCCAAATCTCCTCTGGCCACCATTGTTCCATCGGCCTCCTTAATAATTTCATCAATATTTTTGATGGCTTCTGGTCTTTCAATTTTAGCTACAACTTTAGAGACCTTTCCTCTTTCTTTTACTATGCTTTTTAATTCCTGAACATCACCTGGGTTCCTTACAAATGAGATGGCAATCCAGTCTACATCATTTTCCAAACCAAATTCGAGGTCCTTTCTGTCTTTTTTAGTTAAGGATGGTTCAGAGATAGCAGTGTCGGGCAAGTTCATCCCTTTTCTGGATTTCAATATTCCTCCAAATACAACCTTGGTATATACTTCATGTCCATCCACCTTAAATACTCTTACTTCCAGGTTTCCATCATCTATCAGAATGGTATCTCCTGCTTTTACATCTCTTGTCAATCCGGTATAGGTAGTGCTTACTTTTTTAGAGGTTCCCACTATTTCCTGCTCTGTAGTGATAATTAATTCCTCACCTTCTACTATCTCTACGCCATTATCTTCTACCTGACCAATCCGTATTTTAGGTCCCTGTAAATCTTGAAGAATACTGACATTGTACTTAAAGGTTTTATTCAGATCACGGATGTGGTTGATGACTTCCTGATGTTGTTTGTGGTTACCATGAGAGAAATTCAATCTGAAAACATCCACCCCGGCAACAATTAATTCATGGAGTTTTTCTTTGGTATTGGATGCTGGACCTACCGTAGCTACTATTTTGGTTCTGTTAAAAATTTTCCTCATTTCAGGTAATTTAAAAGCTTTTTATAGAATTGATCAGTAATGATTATAAAAATTAAAAGTAGTTTTTTATTAGGAATAAGCCACTGGAAATCCTCAAAAAAACTTTGGCTTTATTGTTATCTGATTGAATTAAACCGTTTTAAATAAAGTGCGCAAATTAATTAAAATTTCTAAAAGTAGTGGAGGTTATATCACTTTTTTGCCATTAAAATTAAAGCTGAATTGTATTAGAGGATTTTGAACAATTCTTTCTTTTTTTAAACGGATTATTGGAAAGAATCAGAAAGGAAATACCAAATGTTCCTACTTTTTTATGATTTTTTGAATCTAAGTGCTAGTTTTCCAACCTCTAATAAAATTAGATATTGGAAAAACGCATTAAGGTAGGAGGAATTTGTATAAATCAATAAGTAGAATGATAGAATTAATTGTATTCAAATCTGCTACAACTATCTGATTGTTAGTGAAATGATTCTCATTCAAAAAGTTACAGGTACTTATATTAGTTCTAATTAAAAGGAATGGCTGGGGAAATTTATCATAAAATCATTGAACATAAAGCAAAGGGGAAAAAATCTTTGGCAATACTAATTGATCCTGATAAAACAAGGATGAAGGATGTTCCTGAACTGAGTAACTTTCTTAATCAATATAAACCCGAAATTATTTTAGTGGGTGGGAGTTTAATTACTTCTAATCATCTGGATGAACTAATTGCAGAATTAAAAGCAAGTACACAATTGCCGGTAGTGTTGTTTCCTGGGAATAGTCTTCATATTTCAAAAAAAGCTGATGGCATTTTATTTCTTTCCCTAATTTCTGGGCGGAATCCTGAATTTTTGATTGGGCAACATGTAAACGCAGCCCCAATTCTTAAACAAGCAGGAATTGAAGTAATTCCAACAGGTTATATGCTTATAGATTGTGGAATTGCTACAACTGCAAATTATATGAGCAATACCACTCCAATTCCTTTCCATAAACCAGAGATTGCAGTATGTACCGCTCTGGCTGGAGAGATGCTTGGGATGAAAATGATTTATATGGATGGTGGGAGTGGAGCTGCAAAACCTATTTCTTCTGAAATGGTGAAGAAGGTAAAGGAAAATCTTGAAATTCCCCTGATCATAGGTGGTGGGATAAAAAATGGGGAAATGGCGAAAAATGCATATCAGGCAGGTGCAGATATGCTTGTTGTAGGTACTGCGGTAGAAAGAGATAACAGACTGTTGAAAGAAATTTGTATGGCAAGAGATACTTTCAATTGAACCATTTTTGTTATTTATTAATTTCTTAGAGTGTTCTTATTTATGGCTATTTATATTTACTTCTAATTTTACTAATAAGAACTTTTAGTACATCAATTAATTTAATTATTACTTACTTTTGTGTTTTATTAATATTTTTTTCAAGGAATTAACAAGGATGAGCCAAACAATTCTATACATTATCATTGTGATAGTAGTCGCTGAATTTATTTTAGAAAGAACGCTTGACTATTTAAATCAAAAGAAAAGGAGTAAAACACTTCCTAAAAGTTTAAAAGGAATTTACGAAGAAGAAAAGTACCGAAAATCTCAGAATTATGCTGAGGCAAAAGATAAAATTGGATTTATTTCCAGCTTCCTTAGCTTTATTGTTACTATACTTATGCTGCTTGGAGGATTCGCCTTTGTAGATTCCTGGGTAAATGAGTTGACCGAAAATGAGATCTATAAAACTTTAATCTTTTTTGGAGTTATAGGAATTGGTTCTGATTTGATCAGCACACCTTTTTCTTTATACAATACTTTTGTAATTGAAGAAAAGTTTGGGTTTAATAAAATGACCCTTGGAACATTCTTTTCAGATAAAATAAAAGGTTATGTACTTGGTGCAATTGTAGGAGGAGGATTGCTAGCCATATTCGTTTGGTTTTATCAGGCTTTTCCCGATACCTTTTGGATTTATGCCTGGGCGATTTTCATGGTGTTTTCTCTTTCTATTACCATGTTTTACACCAACCTGATTGTACCATTATTCAATAAGTTAACTCCATTAGAAGATGGTGAGCTAAGAAGTGCAATTGAAGAATATTCAAAAGGAGTAAACTTCCCTTTGAAAAATATTATGGTGGTAGATGGTTCAAAAAGATCTACAAAAGCCAACGCCTATTTTAGTGGATTGGGAGGGGCTAAAAATATAGTGTTATACGATACACTTATTGAAAAGCATAATACTGAGGAGTTAGTTTCTGTATTAGCCCATGAGGTTGGACATTATAAGAAAAAACACACGCTTCAGGGCTTGTTTATTTCTTCATTTACCATGCTACTTACGCTTTATATTTTAAGTCTGGTCATCTCTAACCCAATATTATCATCGGCACTAGGGGCAAGTGAACCTAGTCTGCATATGGGATTAATTGCTTTCTCTATTCTTTACAGTCCACTTTCTACGATTACCGGATTGTTGATGAATGTGTTTTCAAGGAAAAATGAATATGAAGCTGATGAATACGCTGCAAAAACTTCATCAGGAGAAGCTTTAAAAGATTCATTGAAGAAACTTTCTGTAGATTCTTTGAGTAATCTTACACCACATGAGGCATATGTTTTCTTTTATTATTCTCATCCTCCTTTGTTAAAAAGGCTTGGTGCTTTAGAAAAACATATTCCTGCAGTGTCATAATCTGATCTTAAGGAAATACATTAAAAAAGGCTGTTACAATAACAGCCTTTTTTAATGTCTCTATTTATTAAGGGGTTTTATTAATTCAGTTTGAATGGAACAATCAGGTTAAACTCAGGAATTGTTACTTCAAAAGATTTCCCATCTATCATTCTTTCCATTGCATAAGTTCCTTTCATTTTACCAACGCCACTTTTTAAATTACAACCAGAAACATACTGGTGCATCTCACCTGGTTCAATAACGGGTTGCTGACCAACCACACCTTCGCCTTCTACCAGCTTTTTACTTCCATCAGCATCAATTACATGCCACTTCCTTCTTTTTAGCTGAATGGTAAAATCACTGCTATTTTCTATTCGGATTTTATAGGTAAATACATAATGGTATTGTTTGGGACTGGAATATTCTGGTTGATATTCAGTTTCTACAGTTACCTTTATTCCTTCAGTTATCTTAGTTACCATAATAATAGACAATTTCTTAATTTACAGTTCTAAAATTATAAGCTATATTAGAGTTATGCAATAGTTTTTTTAATAACTAATAAAACAAGTGTTAACCATTAACAAAAAACTTACATTGTAATAATTACATTAAGATACGAGTAATTTTTTATTTTTGTCTAAAAAAAATTAATAATGTCTGTGAATATCGCCCCTTCATGGGAACCCCATTTAAGAGAAGAGTTTGAAAAACAGTACTTTACTGACCTGATAGAATTTGTGAAAAATGATATAAAAAAATATAAAATTTTCCCTCCAGGATCACTTATCTTTAATGCATTCGATAAATGTAGTTTTGAAGATTTAAAGGTGGTTATTCTTGGACAGGATCCTTATCATGGTTCAGGCCAGGCAAATGGCTTGTGTTTTTCGGTAAATGATAATGTAAGATTTCCGCCCTCATTGAGAAATATATTTAAGGAAATTAAAGAAGATTTGGGAAAAGAGATTCCCGAAACCGGGAATTTAGAAAGATGGGCCAATCAGGGAGTACTATTATTAAATGCTACCTTAACTGTTCGGGCAGGGATAGCTGGCTCCCACCAAAAAAAAGGATGGGAGGAGTTTACCGATGCCGTAATTAAAGAAATTTCCGATAACAAAGAGGGAATAGTTTTTATCCTTTGGGGTGCTTATGCCCAGAAAAAAGGAGCTATTATCGATGAGAATAAGCATTATGTATTAAAATCCCCTCACCCTTCTCCATTTTCTGCTGATAGAGGATTTTTCGGAAACAAACATTTTAGTAAAGTGAATGAATATTTAGAGAAAAATGGGAAACAACCTATTGAATGGTAAAGAAAATTAGATAGGAATAATCTTAAAAATTGCACACAATAAGGTGAAAATCAATATTTTGTATTAACTTTTTGCTTAAATAAAATAGGGTCTTTGTTTGCATGGATAAGTCCCATTATTTATTTAATACCTTAATATGATTAATAAAATAGCATAAATACTTATTGAATATTTTGATGCTGGAACATGATTGTTTGAAATAAATTTTGGAATTCTAATTCTGGAAATACTCCCACAAGTGATTTTCCTTTTATAAGATATTCAAGAATACAACACATTATTATGAGAAAATATATTCTTTTGACCGTTTTGTTACTTCAAATTTCTCTATTAAGTGAAGCACAGGATTTTTCGAAAAATTATTGGCACAGAGGAGAGATTGATCTTTCTTCGGGGGAGACATTGAAAGGAGAAGTTAAATATGATTTAGAAAATGACAACCTGGTTTATAAGTCGGGTAATATGGTGAGGTCTTATAATGCCACAAGAGTTGAAGCCTGGCAAATAGTAGATGCTTTGACTAAGACTATTCGTTATTTCTATACTTTGCCTTATAGTACAGATGGATCGAGCTATAAGAAGCCAACTTTCTTCGAATT
>JAHQVQ010000004.1 GCA_019634305.1 Flammeovirgaceae bacterium
ACATTTCTTTGTGTATTTCATCACTTTTTTGTTCCTTTAAATCCATGGCGAGGTTTTAGTTTGGTTGGACATACTAATTTATGGAGATTTTTTCTCCAACTCGCCTTTTTTGCTAAACACCTGGTTTGTTATACACTCAAAATAATTCAACTGAAAACATTATTTTTGGGAAAGACTACATTGTTTACTCAGGAAATAGACCAATTACCCTCCTGGAAACAAATTTTATTCATGCTCAATTAAAACAAGGAGTTCCTATTTATTTACTTTATTTATTACTTACTCCCATGCAATTCATTTCAACAAATGGAGAAAGTACTCCTATTGGATTGGTAATTGGTCCAGGAATCACTTTAGGGAATATGATCGGAGCAGGATCTGCAAATTCAAATTTTAAAAAAGAATTGGAAAATAATCTTCTAAATAACAAAGAAATTAAATCAGGAGAAACCGTTTACGGCTTAATAGGTATAGTAGATAATGGTTATAATCAATTAACCTTGAAAAATATTTCCCAATAAAAATCTTGCAGGAACGGATTTCCTCTAAAAGTATTGAGAAAGGAATTGTTTTAAAAACAACCTCTTCAACATAAGAAAGCCAACCACCTTTTAATAGATGGTTGGCTTTTTTAGTTTAAATCACTCATCCTTCAAAGCCTTCACAGGATTGGTTGTAGCTGCTTTTAATACTTTTCCCCCAATGGTAATAGCAGAAAAGAAAAGTAGCAAAAATATGGAAATGGAAAAAGCTGTAACATTCATAGGGATATAATAATCATATATACTGCTTAGCAATAAATCCACCATGAAATAAGCTCCCAAACAGCCTAACAAAGTGGCTATACTCAACATTATTAGAAATTCCTTATTAATGGTATAGGCAATATTTAAGATGGTTGCTCCTAAAACTTTTCTCACACCCAGCTCTTTTATTCGCTTTAAAATATTGAGGGAAACCATGGTAAACAAACCACTAGCTGATAAAATTACTGCAATAATGGAAAGATAAATGGACATCAATTTAATATTATTATTGATCAATTTGGCTTCGTACAAAGTTTCCTCCTGCCTGAACCCCCGATAAGGTTTGTCTGCAATAGTTCTATTCCACTCTTCACGAAAATAATCACTCATGCTTACTAAATCTTCTTGTTTCACTTTGGCAACCAGATAATGATATTTATCCTCATCTACCAACCTCAAATAAAGTGGTTCCATTGGTCGCCACACTCCAAACATAAAGATATCTTTTACCACACCAACAACTGTAAGATGGGTAGTATCGTTGATAGTAATTTTCTGCCCCAATGGTTCTTTCCAGCCAAACTCTTTTACTAGCATTTCACTTACTATGGTGGATTCTTTTCTATCTGTTTCTGAATCTTTGATGAATTCTCTTCCGGCAACAAGCTGCATACCTACCGTTTTAAAATAATCATCACCAATCCCTAAAGCATCTGCTTCATGTTCCTGAGTACCACTTACCAGTGTTCTTCGGTAAATATCCCAACCCAGATGCTCATCAGTGCCCGCAAATGAGACTATTTTTGGATTTTGCTCGATTACATTTTTATAGGAATTGAAATCGGTTTGGTTATTAAAAGGCACAACAACCAGTGGATCATCTTCATACCCGAAATCAAAATTATCCTGAAAAGCTGCATTTTGAGTAAAAATCACTCCAGAAATAATGGCTATTAATGAAATAGCGAACTGCAGGGTTAGCAGAGTTCTGGTAAAGTTATTCGTTCCAGAGATTTTCAGTGTTCCTTTTAAAATTTTTGCAGGTTGGAGTCCGCTGATATAGATAGCAGGATAGGCCCCTGCAATTATTCCGGTTCCAAATAAAATGGCAATGAGGAAAAATAAAAAACCAGCATTTTCCATGTAATTCATCTGAATATCAAGAAAATCCCAAAGGGAATTATAGGATGGGATAAAAAACCGGGAAAGAAAAATCGCCATTAATAATGCAATGAAACACAATACAATATTTTCCCCAAGAAATTGAAATATCAGCTGACTTCTGTGTCCGCCCATTACCTTCCTGATGCCAATTTCTTTCAATCTCTTACTGGCAGTAGCAATGGAAGTATTCGTGAAATTAAAGCAGGCTATTAATAATAATAGCCCTGCCATAACCACTGGGGATATTACCGCAGGAACAGGAAGTGCCTCATATAAATAGGCAGCTCTTACTTCTTCCATATTATGGGCCATGGTGCCAAGTGGCTCCAGATAATATTCGGAAATCTTCCAACCTTCTCGAGCCTGGTTTTGAGGGGTGATGTATTTTGCCAACTGTTTCTGAACCTCAAATTGGGATGCAGGATTTTCCAGATAAATAAAAGTAGCCTGATTAAGTTGTTCCCAACTATTCAAATCAATATCCCGAAGTTCTGCATAATTTTCATATAATGTAATGGCTTCAAATCGCAAACTTGAGTTCAGGGGAATTGTTTCATATACAGCTCCTACTAAATATTCTTCTTCCTTGCTACTGGTATGTTTTATGGAAATCTGTTCTCCTATTGGGTTCTTCCCTTTAAAATGTTTTTCAGCTAGTTTTTCACTAATCAGAATTTTACTTTTATCCTGAAAAGATTCCTTTGTGCCATTTATAATATTGAAGGTAAATACATCTAAAAAATCCTGATCGGCATAGGCCACTTCTGTTTTAAATAACTCGTCTTCAAAAATCAGATTAGCTCCATCCTGTGAAGAATACCTTACAGCATGTTGAACTCCAGGAATTTCAGCCTTAATTGTAGGACCCAATACTTGCGGAACAATACCAAAAGGAACTTTTTCCTCATTGATATTTCTGAATGCATTTACTTTAAAAATATGGTCTGAATTTTTATGAAATGCATTAAAATTTCTATCGAAATCATAATTCAGAAAAGCAACCATACAGCAAGCCAATGCAGTAGCCAATCCGAATATATTGATTAAAACAAAAAGTTTGTTTTTCCACAAACTTCTGAGAGTAATAAGCAGATAGTTCTTGATCATAATTTAAGTAGTTGAGTATTATTTCAATTTTAGGAATCTTTAGGAAAGACAAGGGCGTTTTCTCGAAGTTGCTTTAGTTTTATTTTAAAATAACTCAAGTAATATGCATTACAAAGTACTAAGTTATTTGATTGCTTATTATTTGGATAAATGGTAGTATTTTGAGATGAAAAAAGTATTAAAAAAATTTGACTTAAAAAATCACCCTTTTCTACGTAAATAAAGGTTTGAGGTTTTTAAAAAGGCAGATTTTGAGTAACAGGTTTTAACTTTATTTTATGGGGTAAAAAGGTAAGAAATGGACTTGGAAAACTAGATTCAGGAAGGGAAATAGAATAACAGATATATTTTTTAAAAAATAAAATCAATTTTTCCTTCAACTTGACGAATTTTACAGGTAATTTTCTATTAGCGAATAATACAAGACGAGGCTTAAAGATTGATAAGGGTCTCCAGATATAGTATGAATATTATCAAAAAATATTAAATATACCAATGAAAAAATACTCACAGCATCTTTTTAAATTATCCTTTTCAAAAATCAACTGGTCTTTTTTTCTTTTGGCAATTCTCATTTGGAGCTGTTCTGATGATCCGGAACCCGAAGTTCCAGCTGAAAATAAATTCCTCCTCGAGTCTTCTTTAAAATCGGAGTTGAATGAAAACCTTTTAAAGAACATAGCTAGTTTAGGAGGATATGGCAGTTTTACCGATATCATTAGAAATGACATTGAAATTCATAGACTTAAATATAATACCACAGTAAATGGAAAAGAAGTAATTGCCTCCGGAGTAATTTCTATTCCTAAAAACGTCAGTGGTCCTATCCCATTTTTAAGTGCCCATAGAGGTACCATCTTTGGCGATTCAGAATCTCCTTCCGAGGCAAATCCATTTTATGCGTTTGAACTGTTTGCGGCTGCGGGTTATGCCACCGTGTTGCCCGACATGATTGGCTTTGGTGAATCTAAAGATATGATTCAACACTATTATAACAAGGAAGCCAATGCTCAGGTGACTATTGATATGATGCGGGCTGGAAGAGAATTTTTAAAGGAAAAGGAAATTGAGCTTAATGACCAACTTTTTCTTTTGGGTTATTCCCAGGGTGGGTTTATCACAGTTGCTACTCAGCAAGCTATTGAGAGTGATCCTACTTTAGATTGGGATATTACAGCAGTAGCTGCAGGAGCCGGATCTTACAATATTGAGTTTGTAATGGATGATGTGATCAATAGAGGTATTTTTACAGCTCCGGGATTTTTAAGTTTAATTGTTTATTCATTTAATGAAGTGAATAATTTTGGAAAACCGATGGATTATTACTTTAAGGAACCATATGCAAGTCAAATTCCAGAATTGCTTAATGGTTCAAAAGGTTTTGGTGAAGTGAATTCGGCTCTTTCCGATACACTTTCTGTTTACTTCCAATCATCATTTGTAGAAGGATTACAAAACAGAACAGAAACTGAAATGATAAACGCCTTTAAATCCAATAGTGTGCAGGATTGGAAGCCAAAAGCACCACTTAGACTTTACCATTCTTCTGGCGACCAGTACATTCCCATAGAAGATTCTAAGGAAACCACTGAAGTAATGACAAAGAATGGAGCTGATGTCACTTTTACTCAGGTTGGTGATAAACCACACAGTGCAGCTTCAGTGGACATGGTGATTGAAGCTGTACCTTGGTTCGAAAGCTTACGTACTGATTTATAGGGATTTATTTTTATCAATTAAGAATAAAAGAAAGGTGTAGATCATGCAATTCATTAATATTGCACCTTGAAATCAGAATTGGTGATTAATGAGTAAAAATATTGAGGTTGATTTTCAACAACTTAGTTTAAGTGAGATTGAAAAATGCATTTCCGTTCTTCAACAACTAAATGAGCAACCAGAAGAGTTTGTCAGTTTACCAGAGGAAAAAAGGATAGCCTTGCTTTCTGCTGCTGGTAAACTTTCCCGACCTGAAAGAGACGAATTCAGGAAACGCACAAAAACTGCTAAAAAATTCAAAAAGGAATTAATTCGCAAAAATGACCGGGAAGCCAGAGCAGTTACCGGAATTAGAAGTGCCAGAACTGATGCTATTTTTACTGCACCAAAGCAATTAGGCTCGGAAGAAATAGCCAAACAACAAGCCAAAAGTATACTTTCATCTCCCAGGAATTGCTATGTTTGTAAAGCAGAATACACGCATTTGCATCATTTTTATGATTCCATGTGCATGGAATGCGGAGATTTAAATTACGCCAAGCGATTTCAGAATACTGACCTCACTGGCCAGGTTGCCATTATAACCGGCTCCAGGCTAAAAATTGGCTACCATGTTACTTTAATGCTTTTAAGGGCAGGTGCAACGGTAATTGCCACAACAAGGTTTCCCATAGATTCAGCCATTCGTTTTGCCAAAGAAGCTGATTTTAAGGATTGGGGACACCGGTTAAAAATTCATGGGCTTGACCTG
>JAHQVQ010000305.1 GCA_019634305.1 Flammeovirgaceae bacterium
ATGCACGGCTGGATGTGGACCATGCCCTGCACAAATCAGAAGATTGTAAAAGAACATCCTGACTGGTATGCGGTAAATGGTTTAGGTGAATCTGCTGCTACAAAACCTGCATATGTAGGTTATTACAAATTCCTATGTCCATGCCATCCTGAAGCTCAGGAATTTATAAGGGAAAATGTTGAGAATCTGGCACAAGTAGAAGGCCTGGATGGCGTTCATCTGGATTATGTTAGGTTGCCCGATGTCATTCTGGCTGAAGCACTTCAGCCCAAATACAATATTGTGCAGGATAGAGAATTTCCGCAATACGATTATTCTTACTCTGAGCATTGCCGTAAAGCTTTTAAGGAACAAACAGGTATCGATCCGCTTACTGATTTAAAAGACCCATCTGCTAATGTGGAATGGAGGCAATTCAGGCAGGATAGTGTTTCCAATTTAGTAAATCAGAAACTTGCACCTGAAGCCAGAAAGCAAAATAAAATGGTAACAGCAGCAGTTTTCCCAAACTGGCCAGCAGTTCGGCAGGAATGGAAAACATGGGACTTAGATGCATTTCTTCCTATGCTTTATCACAATTTCTACAATGAAAACCTGAACTGGATTGGGGAAAAAACAAAAGAAGAAGTCAATTTTGTAAATAATAACCAGCCTGTTTATTCTGGATTATTTGTGCCTTCTCTTACTCCAAAAGAGCTTAAAAAGGCGTATCAGATTTCAATAAAATCAGGAGGAAGTGGTATGGCACTTTTTGACCTTAATTCCCTGAAAGATGAACACTGGGAGGTTTTGACAAAATTACTTTCATAAGAATAAAGGTCAGGTTGGTTAAAAGACCAATCTGACCTTTTTTTGTCCTAATTTTTGATTTGATAATTTTAATCTAACTTTATTACCTCCCAAACTATAGTGGGAACTGATAATTCTTCCATATTCATTCCATTTCTTCCACCACCACCTTGTTGCCCTCTTTTTCTCGTACCACCGCCTCCTTCAGGATTATTACCTTGTCCTCCTCCTCTCTGGCCTCTCATCGCCTCTACATCTAAAAAGCCTGTTTCAAAGCCGATAGCCAATTCAGCTCCCTTTTTCTTTTCATTAATTTTTATTACTCCTCTTGGAATTTTTGCTTCGTAAACTACCATGTTATCCTCATCAAGCCCAAGTGCTAGTTCAATGCCACTATTTTCATTATCAATATTCCCCTTAATTGGATTTTCAGTAAGTCCGGAAATAATAAATTCTTTGGATGTCTCCACCAATTTTTTCTTAGTTTCCAATTGTTGCTTTGTTCTTTCCTCGTCAGATGGTGGACTAGAACTTCTACCTGATCCTTGATTATTTCTTTGCCTTCCTTGCCTAAGACCCCTCATTCTTTCTTGGTTGCTGGTGGGGAAAGTAATCCCAAATTCTCCTTCCTTTTTTCCTCTGCCATCCAACATTAATGTTAGCCCAAACATGATAATTTTTCTTTCTGTAGTTTCATCCAATGGTTTCAATCTGATAAAAAAAACATCTTCATGTTCGCAAATGGTATAGGCTAATTTTTCCTCTTCCTGCCAGGCAAATTCCCATTCAGAAATATTTCCATCAATTATTGGGGCTGTCTTGCTTATTTTTAGTTGTTTATCATTCTGGGCAATTGAAAATTGTATACTTTCCAGGAAAACTAATGCTATTATTAATCTTTTCATTTTGAAATTTACGGATTTCTTTAAAATGGAAATTTAAGAATTGAATTTATTTAATTTAGATAAATAGATGTGCAGAATTAAATATACTTAATAAGTGCCACAACTTTTTGATAATGAGATAAAAGTACTCAATATAAAATAGTACTGGTACTTATTTTCTACCAAAGCGAGTATAAAATCAACCAGTGGAATTAATTCCAAATTCAAATCTTCTAAATTTGAGCATCTAAAAATTCTCAATAAAATTAAGTATGCCAAATTCTACAAAAGAACAAAAGTCCGAAGCATTCCATAAGTTATTATACATTATGGATGAAATCAGGGAGAAATGTCCTTGGGATAGGAAACAAACTATGGAATCTATCAGGTATCTGACTATTGAGGAAACTTATGAATTGTCTGATGCTATTTTGGAAAATGACTTGCCTGAAATAAAAAAAGAATTGGGCGACTTGATGCTTCATATGGTCTTTTATGCCAAAATAGCTTCAGAAACAAATGATTTTGACATTGCTGATGTGCTTTTTAGTATTTGTGATAAGTTGATTTCCAGACATCCGCATGTTTTTGGAGATAAAACGGTAGCATCAGAAAAAGAAGTAAAGCAGAATTGGGAATTATTAAAATTAAAAGAAAAAGGCGGAAATAAAACCATTTTGGGGGGAGTTCCAAAATCACTACCAGCCATGGTGAAAGCCATCCGAATTCAAGAAAAAGCAAGGGGAGTAGGTTTTGATTGGGAGAAAAAAGAGCAAGTTTGGGAAAAAGTTGAGGAAGAAATGCAGGAATTCAAAGAGGAATTTAATGTAGCTAAAAATGAAAAAATAGATCAAGAAAAAGTAGAATCAGAGTTTGGGGACTTGATTTTTTCATTAGTAAACTATGCCAGGTTTGTAGGAATAAATCCAGAAACAGCATTAGAGAAAACCAATAAGAAGTTTATTAAAAGGTTTAATTTTCTTGAAGCTGAATCGAAGAAAGACGGTAAATCTATAGGTGAGATGACCCTGGCTGAAATGGATGAATATTGGGAAAGAGCGAAAAGCCTTTAGCCACTTTCCAATCATATGTTCCTTGATTAAGCACCTGTGCTCCACACCGGGTACTATTATTTTAGAGAAATAGTATAATCTCTCTATCAGTCTTTTACGGCAAAAGAATACACGATTAATTTTGAATTACTACTTAATCTTTTTTATTATAACCCAAAAGGTAATCGAAAAATGACATGGTAATGGAATACACAATACTGAAGAGCAATGCACTCCAAATATTTTCTACTTCAAATCCTCCTACAAGGCCGCTTGCCATATAAATAATGATGGCATTGATAATGAATAAAAACAATCCTAAAGTCACTATTGTAAGGGGTATAGTTAGAATAGTGATGATGGGTTTTATGAAAAAATTGAGTAAAGAGAGAACAATTGCCCCTACAATAGCGGTTGTAAAATTGTTGACATGAACTCCAAAATCTTCAAGAAGATAAGAGGCTACCAATATAGCCAATGCTGAAAAGATAAACCTAACTAATGTTTTCAAGTGTTTTTAATGGATTTAGTTGAAATAGGAATGAGTAAAATATAAAATCCAAATTTAGGAATAAGGATTAAATTTTATCCTACCACTCATCACTTTTCTGAAAGTCTATCTATAAAATACTATTTGGATTTTCGATTTCCCTTAATGAAAAAATGGATTGATTATGAATTTTACACAAATTAAAGAAACCTGCCTGTATGTAAAAGATTTAGAATTAACGAAAGCATTTTATACAGAAAAGCTTGGGTTGAAAATGATTTCATTTGTTCCTGGACGGCATGTGTTTTTCAGAGCTGGTACTTCAGTTTTTCTGTGTTTTAATCCTGAAACTACGAAAAATGAAAAGGATATTCCGCCACATTTTGGTTCTGGAAATATGCATTTGGCTTTTGAATGCAAAAAAAAGGATTATGGCGCTTATAAAGAAAAAGTGCTCACCTCAGGGATTACCATTGAGCACGAGCACTTTTGGGGAAATGGTACCAAATCGTTCTATTTTAGAGATCCTGATCACCATTGTATTGAAATAGTGGAACCTGGTCTTTGGGATTAGATTCCACTATGATTTTTTACTTTTCATCACTTAGAAAAATTTCCTCATTCAGGGCTTTTAGCGCCTGTATTTTATAGTCCTTGTGAATCAAAATAGTGATATTATTTTTACTTCCACCATAAGATATCATCCTAATAGGAATGTCTTTTAGTACAGAAATTACTTTTGCTGCAATTTTGGTGTCTTTTTGAAGGAATTTACCCACCACACAAATTATAGTGTGATCCTGGTCAAATTCTACTTCACCAAAAGCTTTTAGTTCAGTTAATATTTCCTCTAGGTGAGAAGTTTTATCTATAGTAACAGAAACAGCAACTTCAGATGTAGTAATGACATCAATTGGTGTTTTAAACTGCTCAAATACTTCAAAAACTCTTCTAAGGAAACCATAAGCGAAAAGCATTCTTGATGACCTGATTTTAATAGCCACAATTCCATCTTTCGCAGCTACAGCAGCAATTTTCCTTTCCCTTTTCACCTCAGAAGAAATTTTAGTTCCTTCCTTTTCCGGCTCCATGGTATTCAACAACTTTACAGGAATATTGGCCTTTTGGGCAGGTAAAATACTTGATGGATGAAGAATTTTTGCACCAAAATATGCCAATTCAGCTGCTTCCTCAAAAGTAAGTTCACGAACAGGGAATGTATTATCCACAATCCTAGGATCATTGTTGTGCATACCATCAATATCTGTCCAAATTTGAATCTCACTTGCACTAACTGCCTTTCCAATTATGGAAGCAGTATAGTCACTTCCCCCTCTTTTTAAATTATCTATCTCACCAAATTCATTTTTACAGATATATCCCTGAGTGATAAAAAGTGAACAGTCAGGAAAATTTGTTAGTTCTTTTTGTAAATTTTCTTTAATGAATTCATATTCAGGTTCTTCTTCAGTAGTTTTCATGAATTCTAAGGCTGGAAGTAAAGCTGAATTTACACCAGTAGATTCCAGGTAAAACTGCATCAGTTGGGTGGAGATTAATTCACCCTGTGCCAGAATATTTCTTTCTATTTTATCTGAAAATGCCTCCGTAGAAAATGAAGCTAAAAGGTTAATTATTTTAGTAACTTTTGAAATTGCTTTCTGTGCAAATTTATCGCTAGTAAAAAGTGCCTTTATAAATTCAGAATACTTTTCTCTAAATTGAAGAATAATTTTATCGCTTTCTGCTTTATCTTTTTTCTGATAGGCATCACAAAGTGCTACCAGACTATTAGTTGTACCAGATACCGCTGATAGTACCACAATTTTCTTTTCACCATTCGTAATAAGGTTTGCCACATGCTGCACCCTGCTTGGAGATCCTACAGAAGTTCCTCCAAATTTTAAAACTTTCATTAATATTATGGTTTGATTTTCACGGTTAATAAAAATTGTCGCAAATATTGGAAAAAAAATACAATTTGGTCAGATTTATTACATTTTTTTGAATTCGTAATTTGCTCTATTGAGCAAAAATACATCCTAAAAAAGATTGCAATTTATTTATTTTTGATTTTCCATAAAGCAAGAATTTAATGTTTTTTAAAGAATTATCACCGTATCCCCTGTATGTGGATTAATTTTACTAAAGTTTTAATAATTTTATAGAGGCTATGGTTTTTGGTATACTGTGCTGTAATCCCCAACATTTTAAATGTCTTTTGGAGGGTGAAATTAAAAATCAGAAAATTTTAAATGATGCTGCATAAAAGAATTTTATTATTTTTCGCCCTTCTTTCTTTAATATTATCAGGCTGTGGTGAAAACTCCGGGATGGAAAGTTTTGGGTGTTTATCTGGTTTGTACCAGGGGAGTAATACCCGTGTTTTTATAGGTTGTATTTCAAAACAGGAGTATGCTATTTCGGGCAATACATTTTATGGAATTACTTATGATAATGTGATCTGGACCTCTGTAGCTGGTTGCAATGAGTGCGCTACGCTCGATTATGATAAATTGTAAAATGAACATGTAATTTTTCACATGGATTTTCATTTTTTTTACAAAATTTGGATTATCCTCTTACTTTGGAATTCAGAACAGGAGATGAGGAAGTTTGAAAAAAAATACCTACATTAAGGGGAGGAAATAAAAGAAAAAATCCTCAAATTACCATTATTACAATATTATAGTGGTTATTATTGACCAAAAAGAATCCCTTACTTTACACTAAAATTACTATCATCAGTCTATTATTATCTCATTTTGTTAAAAAATGTATATAGGTAATAAATAGGCTGTAATATTGTTGCCAATATCCAATTATACCAGGTATACAACAAATATTTTTACTAACTACATTTAACTCGTAAACTATTGGCATTAGAAAAATTAAAATCGGTAATAGGGAAACTGTATAGGAGCTCAAACAACAATTCTTTCCCTTATTATTTTCATATTCCTAAAACTAAAACAGGCAGGAGGTTTGTTATTGCGGACATCCATGGATGTTATCAAAGTTTCAAAGAATTGATAAAAAAAATTGAGCTAAGAAAAGAAGACCAGCTATTTCTACTTGGTGACTTTGTAGACAGAGGTCCGAACAGTAGTGGGGTGTTTAACGTTATTTTCTCTTTGTTAAAAAATGAATTCCAGGTTTTTCCGCTAAGGGGAAATCATGAGCAAATGCTAATTGAACTGGCGATTCAGGATGAAAATCTAGTGAAATGGAGCCTTGAAAAAAATAATGCATCAGACCTGATGTGTGGTGAAGG
>JAHQVQ010000306.1 GCA_019634305.1 Flammeovirgaceae bacterium
TATTGGAGTGGTTAAAGTGACCTATTGCAATCGCCACAAAGTGAACAATAAACGCCTGCTCTGGTTCAAATCCTCCAAGGATCATCACACCAAAGGTCTTCAATGGTTTGTATAATACATTTTCCATCCAATGGTATCTTAAATGAGCAGCAAATCCCATTTGAGTAACGGAGTGATGTACTTTGTGATATTTCCAAAATAAGGGCACTCTGTGTAATAACCTGTGCACCCACCATTGTATAAAATCTCTAATAATAAATAATAAAAATAATTGTCCCCAAATTGGGAATTTATTTACCTGAATGGCAACTAAATTTTGGATGCCAAATATGGCAAGAAAATCCTTAAATAGATTTACAAAAACTTCTGAGGCTGCATTGTAAATAATTAAAGAGAATAGGAAAAAATTGAAAAACATATAAAAAGCATCTTGCCAAAAATTTTTCCTGAATTTTGGTTGATTTTTTCGCCAGGGTTTTATCACTTCTAGTAAAAAGAAAAAAAGTGAGACTCCAATTAACCAGTAAAAATAATTTTTCCAGTTGGGGCTTGTGATCTCATTCCATAGATAATTGGCATACCCAGTGTATCCCCCTTCAAAAATTTGCCAGTATTTTTCCATTACTTTTTTTGTAAGTTCATTTGAATAAACAAAAAATATGAATACTTGTTCATATGTTTTTGGATTTTGATTATTTTAATGTTTTTAATCAAAAAAAATGAGTCTGAATTTGATTTTTTTAAGGTGAAATTTCCTGATATATTAAATTTACTTTTTCCAATCCGAAAAGTAAAATTCCAATATATTTCATTTAAATTGGAGGACTTTTTAAGAAATTTTTAATCCTACTCTAAACATAAAATCCAGGATTTTTTACCAAAATTAACTTTTATAAAACAACATGAGCGAATATAGTTTTTTTGAGGATGTATTGGGCTACATTGAAAAAAGTGCAAGCTACACTACTCACCCTCAAGGGTTAATCGACCAGATTAAACAATGCAATAGTATCTTTAAAATGTATTTCCCAATCCGCCTGGATAATGGAGAATACAAAGTAATAGAGGCATACAGAGCACAACATTCTCATCATAAAACCCCGGTAAAAGGAGGTATTAGGTACAGCCGACATGTAAATGAAGATGAAGTAAAAGCCCTTTCCGCTCTTATGACATTTAAATGTGCACTTTTGGATGTTCCCTTTGGAGGAGCCAAAGGAGGAATAAAGATTAAAAGAGGTGATTATTCAAAAAATGAAATTGAGAAAATTACCAGAAGATATGCTTTCGAGCTTATTAAAAAAGATTTTATAGGACCTGCAGTAGATGTACCTGCTCCGGATTATGGTACAGGTGCTCAGGAAATGGCCTGGATTGCGGATACTTATTCTGCATTCCACTCAGATGCGATCAATGCAAGTGCCTGTGTTACAGGGAAACCTCTTACCATGTTTGGTATCCATGGCAGAACTGAAGCTACTGGAAGAGGAGTTTTCTTTGGATTAAGAGAGGCAGTCAGTTATCAGGAGGATATGGATAAATTAGGGCTTACTGTTGGCCTGGAAGGTAAAAAAGTAATTGTTCAGGGACTTGGAAATGTAGGATATCACAGTGCCAAGTTTTTGCAGGAAGGCGGTGCAACTATTATCGGGATTGCAGAATATGATGGCGGTATTTATGATCCAAATGGCATTGATATAGAGGAAGTTTCACAGCACAGACGGGATACTGGGTCTATTCTTAATTTTAAAGAATCTAAAAAAATTGAAAAAGGCACTGATCTGCTTGAGTATGAGTGTGATATTTTAGTGCCAGCTGCTTTGGAAAATCAGATTACTGAAGAAAATGCACCAAGAATAAAAGCAAAAATTATTGGGGAAGCAGCCAATGGACCGGTAAGTAAAGCGGCTGAGGAAATACTTTTGAAAAATGGAATAATGATTATTCCCGATATTTATTTAAATGCTGGTGGAGTAACAGTTTCTTATTTTGAGTGGTTGAAAAACCTTTCGAGAATGTCATTTGGGAAGTTGGAGAAAAGATATGACTATCTTAACAATGAGCGACTGGCAAATACAATTGAAACTGCTAGTGGCAAAAAGCTTACAGATTCTCAAAGGGATGCTATCATAAAAGGGGCTAGTGAAGAAGATTTAGTGAATTCAGGTTTGGAAGAAGCTATGGTAAATGCTTATAAAGAGATGCGTGAAACTGCGCTAAAACATGATTTATTTGACTTAAGAACCTCTGCATTTATCTTGGCGATAAACAAGATATCAGTTAGTTATTTGGAACAAGGGATTTTCCCATAAAATGAGTTTAAACTTAATTCAAAAACACCTGTTTCTACTCTACAGATCAGGTGTTTTTTTCCCCCAACTAATGGGACTGGAACTTGAAAGATTAAAAAAATGTATTAGAGTGGAAAATTTTGGGCATCCATCCGAAATTTTGATAAATTCAATCAAAAAACTAGAATCCACATTTTATTCTACCTTATGAAAATCATTAAGAATTCTGGCCTATTACTGTTTATTCTAGGCTTTTTAATATTTAATGTTTCATTTTTATTATCAAATTACACTCTTACCAAAGCCATACTAGAAGAAAATATTTCCGATGAAAATCTCAGAAATATCCTGATGGAGGACATCGGTTTTATCCTGGATAAATCATACTCTTCAAATTTCAAATTCATTTCCGATTTAGATCAGGCTTTTAAGAAAGTTAACGAGAAAGCGTTAGCCGATTATGGGATTTCTAATGAAGAGATTAAAGCTATTATGGAAAAGTCAAATTCAAGTGGGGAAGTGAAACTGACTATTGAAGAAGCAAGTGAAGTATTTCAAAATGATGAGTTTTCGGAATTCAAGAAAAAATCATTATCAGATTATGGAGGATGGCTTGATGGACAAACTTTTAATAGCAAAGAAGAACTCCAAACCCAGTTGGAAGATGTAGTCTCTAAAATAAAAAGTTATGGGATTATTAACCAGAAAGGAATTGACAGATACAAAGAAAAAGATTTAAAGTATTCTCTAACCAAAAGCGCTACAGATAGCCCTGTAAAGGATAATACAGTATTGTTTCTAATGCTCACCTATGGGCTTTGTATCCTTGGTGCCTTAATGTATATTTTGCCAAAAGGGCAGGAGGGAAATCCAGGGATAAAAAACAATGGCATCTTTTTCAATTCCATGAAAAACAGAGGTTGGCTGGGCATTCTTACCGGAACCTATCTCATTGCTTTCTATATCTTTCTCTATTATTTCCACCAATACATGACGAATTGGATTATTATGGTAGATCCAATTAGTATGTTTTTAAGTGGAAATCCTGCTGGGCAATTTTTCTTATATGGATTCATCTATACGCTTTGTATTTTGGTAATGGGTGTCCGTATGATCTTAAAATATCGCCACAGCCCATACCAGATAGCAAGGACAATTTCAGTCATGTTTTTTCAAACTGCTTTTGCCTTTATCATTCCTGAAATCCTTATAAGGCTTAATCAACCCTACTTTGATTTTAAAAATATTTGGCCCTTAGACTATGATTTCTTTTTTGATAATGAGTTAAGCACATTGATGAGCAATGGTGGAATTGGCATTTTTATGCTGGTTTGGGGAATAGCACTGATTGTTATTGCAGTACCGGTATTTGTCTATTTCTTCGGAAAAAGATGGTATTGTTCCTGGGTTTGTGGTTGTGGAGGTTTGGCAGAAACACTTGGAGATCCTTACCGACAACTATCTGATAAATCTTTAAAAGCATGGAAGTTTGAGCGATGGTCTATTCATGGAGTTTTAGCTTTTGCAGTCCTCATGACTATTGGTGTGCTCTATACTTATTTCACCAACTCTGGTCAACTGCTGGGGTTAAATACATATTCTATAAGAGAAACCTATGGGGCTTGGATAGGAGCTGGTTTTGCAGGAGTTGTAGGTACAGGTTTTTATCCTTTAATGGGAAATAGGGTCTGGTGCAGGTTTGGCTGTCCATTAGCTGCTTATTTAGGATTGGTACAGCGATTCAAATCCAGATTCAGAATTACAACCAATGGAGGTCAGTGTATTTCATGCGGAAATTGCTCTACTTACTGCGAAATGGGCATAGATGTTCGCTGGTATGCTCAGAGAGGTCAGAATATAGTAAGATCATCATGTGTAGGATGTGGGGTTTGTTCAGCGGTTTGTCCAAGAGGAGTTTTAAATTTGGAAAACAAGGAAGAAAAAGATAGAATGGATTTTCCGGAAATCATTACAGGAAGAACTCCAGCAAAATCTTAAATTTCCTTAGGAGATCAAAATAATTTTTTCTAAAAAAAATAAATCTGCTATCTAAGTTTTTTATTTTTAGCCTTATTAAATTAGATTATTGCAATTAAATATTGCTAT
This sequence comes from Flammeovirgaceae bacterium, assembly GCA_019634305.1. Taxonomy (GTDB): domain Bacteria; phylum Bacteroidota; class Bacteroidia; order Cytophagales; family Flammeovirgaceae; genus Flexithrix. Next base: position 4,398 of record JAHQVQ010000306.1, read on the forward strand.
TTTACTGTAATCTTATTTTTTGTTAAAATTAATGATGGATGAATTACATATTAAGGGATAGTTTTTTCTTAAATTTGTGATTCATGACTTTATGACAGAAAATAATAATATTGCAGTTTTTTTGTATTAAAAGCAGGAAAATTAAAATACTTACACTAATAAAAGTTACAGAATGATATTTAAAGATGAATTCAGAAAGTTTGCTATAAAGGATCAGGGTATAAGTAGCATGGTGGTAGACAATTACATTGGTAATGCTCAAAATATGACCAGAACTGTAATTGAAGAAAGAGAAAGAAGATTTGCGGAGATTGATGTGTTCTCAAGATTAATTGCAGATAGAATTATTTTTCTTGGTACTCCAGTAGACGATTATATTTCAAACATTATCGTTGCCCAACTGCTTTTTCTGGAATCATTGGATTCGAATAAAGATATTTTGATGTATATCAATAGCCCGGGAGGTTCAGTTTATGCTGGTCTGGGAATTTATGATACCATGCAATATGTAAAGCCTGATGTGGCTACTATTTGTACTGGATTGGCGGCTTCAATGGGTGCTGTTTTACTTTGTGCTGGTCAGGATGGGAAAAGATCATCATTGCCACATTCAAGAGTGATGATTCACCAGCCTTTAGGTGGAGCTCAGGGTCAGGCATCTGATATAGAAATTACAGCAAGAGAAATCCAAAAGTTAAAGAAAGAACTTTACGAAATAATAGCATCACATACTAAGCAAACTTACGAGAAAGTTTGGGAAGATTCTGACAGGGATTATTGGATGATAGCTTCAGAAGCGAAAGAATATGGTCTGATTGATGAGGTTTTAATGCCTGCGAACAGGTCATAATTAAAATATACCACCTCTTATTTTATTTAAATGGAGGTAAATTTTCAAACTAATAGAAGTTTAATATGAAGGATATTGTCTGTTCATTTTGTGGAGCGAGGAAGGACCAGGTTGAATTGATGGTTTCAGGTTTAAATGCACATATTTGTAATAAGTGTATTGAGCAAACCTGGAGGATTCTGAACGAAGAAAGAAAGCCAAAAACTACTGGAAAACCAATATTCAAGTTGGTGAAGCCTGTGGAGATGAAAAAATATCTGGATGAATATGTTATTGGGCAGAATAAAGCGAAAAAAGTTTTATCTGTCGCAGTATATAATCATTACAAAAGGCTGATGCAGAAAGATACCAAGGATGAAGTAACGATTGAAAAATCTAATATCATTATGGTAGGGGAGACTGGTACTGGGAAAACGCTTTTGGCAAAAACGCTTGCTAAAATGCTACAAGTGCCTTTCTGTATTGCAGATGCTACTGTAATTACCGAAGCTGGATATGTTGGGGAAGATGTGGAAACGATTCTTACAAGATTGCTTCAGGCAGCAGACTATGATCAGGAAGCAGCTGAAAGAGGAATAGTTTATATCGATGAACTTGACAAAATTGCTAGGAAATCTGACAATCCTTCCATTACTCGTGATGTTAGTGGAGAAGGAGTTCAACAGGCTATGCTCAAGCTTTTGGAAGGAACTGTTGTAAATGTTCCTCCACAAGGTGGAAGAAAGCATCCAGAGCAAAAAATGATTCCTATTAATACTGAAAATATTTTATTTATTTGCGGAGGAGCATTTGATGGAATTCAGAAAAGAATTGCTTCCAGATTGAATACAAGGCCAATTGGTTTTTCAGGTGGAAAAGAGGATAAAGCAAATATGGAAGAAAACCTATTGCAATATGTATCTGCTCAGGATTTAAGATCTTTCGGCTTAATCCCTGAACTTATTGGACGATTACCAGTAATTGCCCATCTTAATCCTCTGGACAGAGAAGCGCTTAAAAATATTCTGACAGTTCCTAAAAACTCTATTGTAAAACAATATGAGAAATTGTTCGAAATGGAGGAAATTAACCTCAAAATTGATGAGGATGCCCTTGAGTTTATTGTAGACAAAGCAGTTGAATTTAATTTAGGTGCAAGGGGACTACGATCGATTTGTGAGGCAATTATGTTGGAACCAATGTTCGAATTGCCTTCTAATCTTAAATTGAAAGAATTTGTGATTGATAGAAAATTTGCAGAAAAACATTTTGATAAATCTGCTGATGCGAAAAGGTTGAAAGTTGCATAAAACTAAGATAAGAAATAATTTGTAATAGAAGGGGGAGAAATATATTCTCCCCTTTTTTTGTAAAAAATAGACAACTAAAAAAAATTGAATTATGGATATGATGAAAATGCTTGGGAAAATGAAAGATGTCCAGGCCAAATTGCAGGAAGCACAAGAAAACCTTGTAAATGTAAAATCTACAGCTGAAGCTGGTGGAGGAATGGTGAAAGCTACCGTAAATGGTAAAAAGCAGGTTGTTGAATTAGATATTGATGATGATCTTTTTAAACCAGAAGATAAGGTTATGCTGAAGGATCTGGTAATTGCGGCTATTAATAAGGCTATTGAAGATGTGGAGGTAAAATCAAAAGAAGAATTGAAAAAATCGACTGAAGGATTCCTTCCAAATATTCCAGGAATGGATTTTGGGAATTTGTAAAGTGAATCTCCAAAAAGTGTTTCAAAAGACACTTAAAATTTGAAGCCGAGCTTTTATTTAGAAATGGAAGTTCTAGCTTTGCAAAAAATTTGAACAGTATTGAAAAAAGTAGCGGTTGTAATTCTCAATTTCAACACAGTTGATTATTTAAAAAAATTTATTCCTGTTTTAAAAAGGAATACTGGTGAGGAAGCTGAAATTGTAGTGGCAGATAACTGTTCCACAGATGGTTCCCAGGAATATATTACAGATTATCATCCGGATATTTCTTTAATAAAAATCCCCGAAAACCTAGGTTTTTGTGCAGGTTATAACTTTGCACTCAGACAGATTAACTCCGAATATTTTGTGCTCCTCAACTCTGATATAGAAGTAGGAAAGGGTTGGCTTACTCCTTTGTTAGAGGTAGCTGAATCAGAGGAAAAAGTAGGCTGTGTGCAGCCAAAATTGCTTTCTTTTAGTGAGAGAGAATACTTTGAATATGCTGGAGGAGCAGGAGGATTTATTGATGTTTTCGGTTATCCATTCACTCGTGGAAGAATCTTTGATGAGTTGGAAAAAGATGAAGGACAATACAATGATAAAAAAGAAATCTTTTGGGCATCGGGAGCTTGCTTATTGATAAAATCTGAATTGTATTTCAATTTTGGAGGATTGGATAATAAGTTCTTTGCCCACATGGAGGAAATTGATCTGTGTTGGCGCTTAAAGAATGCTGGTTATAAACATTATTATGTGCCGGAAAGTCAGGTTTTTCATGTTGGAGGAGGAACCCTCCACAAATCAAATCCAAGGAAAACCTATTTCAATTTTCGTAATGGTTTGATGTTGCTTTTTAAAAACTTGCCCTCATTTTGGTTGGTTCCAATCATTTTTTTGAGGCTTATTTTGGATGGTATTGCAGGGCTTAAATTTTTATTGGCAGGCGAACCTGGAAATTTCATGGCAGTATTTAGGGGACATTTTCATTTCTATGCCAGAATTCCAATTTTAATTCAATCCAGAAGGGAAAATAGAAAGTTGGGTAAATTTAGTATAACCCACAGAGAGATATTAAAGCAAAGCTTGGTTTGGGAATATTTTATTAAAAAGAAGAGAACTTTTAGTGAATTAGGTTTTTTATAACCCATTAAGAATGAAAAAATGTGAGGTTGTGCAAATTGGCTATCGTTTTAGTGATATTCAGAAATAAGTTGAAATAAATAGAAATAAAATAGGTTTTGCAAAATATGTTTCTATCCTATTTCGAATTATTTCAACTTTATTTCTCAATTGTAACCTGTAACTTCTAAAAATTTCAGCAAACCTTAGCCTCTACACAACCACACAAAAAGTGGCTATTTTAAATACACTGGTTTACAATACTTTCGAAAAGCTCTTGTTTTCCACTGATTTTCTTAGGCTCACCTACTTCAATGGCAATTTCCCTCAGTGCTTCCAAACTCAACTCTCCTTTTTCGTAGGCAGCTCCTTTTCCACTGTCATAAGAGGCATATCTGTCTTTTTTCAACTGGCTGAAATTAGACTCTTGCAATATTTTATCAGCCACAATTAAGCCTCTGGCAAAAATGTCCATTCCGGCAATATGTGATATAAATATATCCTCAAGGTCTGTAGAGTTTCTTCTAACTTTTGCATCAAAGTTAAAACCTCCTTTTCCAATTCCCCCAGATTCTAATAACACCATCATTACTTCTGTAGCATCATAAATATCGTGAGGGAAGTAATCAGTATCCCAACCATTTTGATAGTCACCCTGGTTAGCATCAATGCTACCTAGCATATTATGATCAGCCGATACCCTGATATCATGGGCAAAAGTGTGACCAGCAAGCGTAGCATGATTAGCTTCAATATTTAATTTAAAATCATCAGCAAGTCCCTGTTGGTGTAAGAATCCAATAACAGTAGCAGCATCAAAATCATACTGGTGTTTTGAAGGCTCAGCTGGTTTTGGTTCAATCAGAAATGTTCCTTTAAAACCTATTTTTCTACCATAATCTCTTGCTGACCTTAAAAACTGACCCATATGCTCAGTCTCACGTTTCATATCAGTATTTAATAATGACATATAACCTTCTCTTCCTCCCCAGAATACATAATTTTCACCACCTAATGCAACTGTGGCATCTAAAGCAGCTTTTACTTGAGCAGCACCATGGCATAAAACACTGAAGTCAGGGTTGGTAGATGCACCATTCATATATCTGGTATGAGAAAATAGGTTTGCCGTTCCCCATAATAATTTCTTCCCAGTATCTTTCTGGTATTGCTTAGCCAGGTCTACAATTTCAGCAAGTTTTTTTTCACTTTCTATTACACTACTTCCTTCAGGAGCAAGATCTCTATCATGGAAACAGTAATAATCAATCCCAGATTTTTGTAAAAACTCAAAGCCAGCTTCTACTTTATATTTAGCAATATCCATTGCACTTGCCCCTGCTGGAGCCCATGGAAATTCATGCGTATCTCCACCAAAAGGATCAGAACCTCCATTGCATAGTGTGTGCCACCAGGCCATGGCAAATCGGAAATGATCTTTCATGGTTTTTCCTGCAATTTCTTTATCAGCATCATAAAATTTAAATGCTAAAGGGTTTTTAGAATCTTTCCCTTCAAACTCAATCTTGTTGATATTTGGAAAATATAACTTTGTCATTTTTATAAGTATTGTTTTAAAATTTCTAACCAATTATTATAAGCGGATAAATATGCCTCCCGGCTTTCTAAATTAGGTTCAATTACATCAAGGGCTTCCAGTCCAGAAAATGCATCACTAAATCCTGAATAGTAGCCGATACCTACTCCAGCTCCTCTTGCTGCTCCCTGTGAGCCATCGGTATTGTAAAGCTCAATCGTAGCTCCAGTTACACTTGCGAAGGCTTCTCTGAATATCGGACTTAAAAACATATTGGCCTTTCCAGCCTTTACGGTAGAAAGTTGTAAGCCCATTCCAGCCATAATATTGAAGCCATAATTCAAGGCGAATACAATTCCCTCCTGTAATGCACGAAACATATGAGTTTGATTGTGCCTATTAAAATTCAGACCATGAATCTGAGATTTAATATCCCTATTTTCTAAAATTCTTTCTGAACCATTTCCGAATGGTAGAATCGTCAATCCTTCAGAACCTACAGGAGCGTTTGAAATGATTTTGTTCATTTGTTCATATGACATCTTGGTAACTCCTGTCATATTGTTTTTGAACCAGCTGTTCAATATACCCGTCCCATTTACACAAAGTAATACTCCGTATCGAGAAGCTTCCTTAGAATTGTTGACATGCACGAACGTATTTACACGGGATTTTGGATCATATTCCGCCTGATCTGTGATACCATAAACTACACCTGATGTTCCAGCAGTAGCAGCTACATCTCCTGGCTTTAACACATTAAGAGAGAAAGCATTGTTAGGCTGATCTCCTGCCCTGTAGGCGATTTTTATACCTGATTTTAAACCAAGTTCTTTTGCTGCTTTGTCTGTTAATTCCCCCTGAACGGAAAACGTATCCACCAAATCTGGGATAAATGACCTTTCCAGCCCATAGTATTCTAAAAGACTATCAGCTACATCACCATTTTTAAAATCCCAAAGAATTCCTTCTGATAAACCAGAAACAGTGGAATTAATCTGGCTGGTCATTTTCATAGCTACAAAATCTCCAGGTAGCATTATCTTGTATATTTTGCCATACAATTCTGGTTCATTTTCCTTTACCCATTTAAGTTTGGATGCTGTAAAGTTTCCGGGAGAATTTAAATAATGATCAAGGCAGAATTTTCCTCCTAAATCATTAAAAGCTTTATTTCCAATTTCTACTGCTCGACTATCGCACCAAATAATAGATGGACGCAAAACATTTTGTTCCTTGTCAACTACTACTAGTCCGTGCATTTGGTAGGCAATACCAATTCCTTCAATGTTTTCTACCTCAATTGAACTGGAAATTTCTTTGGTTGCCTCAATAATGTTTTCCCACCAAATATTGGGATCTTGTTCTGCCCA
>JAHQVQ010000307.1 GCA_019634305.1 Flammeovirgaceae bacterium
ATCATTGAGGCTTCTTATACTAAATCTCCTATCACGGCACAGAAACTGCTTGCGAAAGCAATAGATTTGGCTGATTCTTATAACCTCCCCCAACTTCAATTTGAATCAAGAGTACAGTATATGCTGGTGTGTTTCAGATCAGGCTTTCATGACAGAAGTTTAGCTACATTCCCCTGGCTGCTGGATTATTTTAAAAAAGAACCCGAAAAGGTGAATCAACAATCGATTTTAGTACTTTACATTACTGCAATTAATGGTGTAACAGAGTTTCCAAATATCTCTCTAGACCAGATCAATGAGGTTTTAGAGGAAATGAAAACCTATTACCTGAAATTTGGATACAGTTTAAAGGAGGCTTACCGAATATCCAGACATGCCATACTGGAAATGGGACGAGAGGATTTAGCCAAAGAATATCTGGATAAAATTGATACAGCTTTAAAAGGACCTTGTATTAATGATTCTCCTGCATCTGATCTATTTGCTGAAGTAACTTATTTAGATCATTTGGGTAGGTATAAGGATGCAATTGAAGCTGCTCGACCATTATTTAAACAGAGTTACCCTTTTGATAATTTAAACTTTCCGCCATATACCGCACTTTTGACTTCATTTGTAAAAACAGGGCAAATGGATAAAGCAGTTGATTGTTTTAAAAAAGCACAGCAATCAGAATTTCTTACAGAGTTTAATCATCTTTGGTATACTTATAAATTCCTGTTTTTTAAGGTTTTAACCAGAAATTTTGATGAGGCACTTGTAATGTTTAAAAGTAGCATTGGTCAGGCTGTAGGAGGACATGCCTATGGACTTTCTTATTTATTTTATCTGGCTTCTTCCTTTCTATTAAGGCAACTTCTCAAAGAAAAAAATCAAACGTTAACCTTAAAACTTCCTAAAACATTTCCTAATTTTAATCCCGAAGGTGAATATACTTTAGATTCATTTCAAGAATGGATAGCAACAGAGATCGATCGATTAGAGATTCAGTTTAACGCTCGTAATCAAAATGATTTCTATACCAGACTTCGGGAAAATCACCTGGAACTCGAAAGCTTTATTAGCTCGAAAAAAATTGATTTAACTTAAAGAATATCCTGGCAAAATTCACTTAAATAAGAAACCCAGGAATTAAACCATATTTATATTTTAACATGAAGGCATTAATCCTTGTTGATATCCAGTACGATTTTATTTCCGGAGGTGCTTTGGCAGTTCCAGAAGGTGAAAATATAATTCCCACTATAAATCAAATCCAAAAGCATTTTGATTTAGTAATTGCTACTCAGGATTTCCATCCGGTTGATCATGGTAGTTTTGCTGCTAACCATGAGGGTAAAAACCCAGGAGAAATTATTGACCTTAATGGGTTACCCCAAATATTATGGCCCATCCATTGTGTACAAGGTAGCAATGGAGCTGAGTTTGTGAAAGAATTAAACATGGAAAACGTAACTAAGATTTTCCCAAAAGGAACCGACAAAGGAATTGACAGCTACTCTGGATTTTTCGATAATGGACACAAAAAAGCTACAGGGTTAGGAGATTACTTAAAAGAAAAAGCTGCAAAAGAAGTTTTTGTGGTTGGATTAGCTACCGACTATTGTGTGAAGTTCACGGCTTTGGATGCACAGGATCTCGGTTTCAAAACCTACCTAATAAAAGATGCCACTCGCGGGGTAAACCTGCAGCCCGGAGATGTGGATAAAGCTATTAAAGAAATGGCTGGCAAAGGTGTGAATATTATTGAAAGCAAGTCCCAGGACTATTTTAACTAAGAACTATTACACTTATAATCAGGTAGTTACATCAAATATTATGTTGCTTTCATTTGTTTCTTTACTTTGTTGAATTTTAAATTAATCCTACTCCAACTACATTGAAAACTTCTGATAAACAGTAGGTTATTGACTATAAAAATCGAAAAAATTTGATAAGAGAAAGTTTGAGGAATCGAATCAAAACTGGGAGCTCGATCCAATCCTTATGGGTTTTATTCCATCACACTTCCCGAAGAGGAGTATTAATTGCTCATCTCATTTATTGGGTTTTTATTCAGTTTTCAATCCGGATGCTCTGAAAAATTAAAAATTTACAAAGGGGCTTTGAATACTTTTAGTTGGAATTATGGCATTCAGGATTTGAATGGAAAGGCTGACTTCACTTACTTTTTAAAACCCAATCTGAACACCAAATTTGGAGCAAACATTATCCATCATCGTTTTGATTATATCGATCATGCCAGTCTAGTTCAAAATCCTTATCTGGAAGGAGAGATTCGTCCTGGGAAAGATAAAAGCTATGGTGTAGAATTTTTTCTAAAGAAAAACACCGGAAATTTAACTGACTGGCTGGGTTATACAATCTCGAAGGCAACCCTTGAAATTGAAATAATTGAGCTATTGTTTTTTTTTGCGGCTTGTGCAGTGACACCCTACTATATCCTTATCCAACCGTTGAAAAATAGGTTTTTTAATAAAAAATACCAATTTTTGGAAAAAGGCTTTAACAAATGAATTTTCGTATTTTTTTTATCATACTTTTTCTATTACCTACCTTCTTATTTGGACAGGATCAATTCAATTTAAAAAATCATGAATGGATTAAAGCTTTAGATGAAAAAAATAAAGAAGCATTATCTGCCATGTATTTTGATAAGGCAGCATTATTTATGGATTACCAAATTATTTTGGGAAAGGGAGCAATTACCCAAGCCTTGTCAAATAAACCTGTTTCAATTACCGATCTTCAATCAGAGTCAATTGTTCCTCAGGATTCCAACCACATTTTCCAAATAGGATATTACCTGGAAAATGAAGAAATTAATTATGCCTTTGTAACCGGATGGACTTTTAAAGATGGAGCATTTCTTAAAGAATTTGAAGCAATTTTTTCATATACTATAACAAAGGATAAACAAAATATTAACCTTGATCCCGCCAGAGAAAAATGGATCAAGTTGGCAAACACGAACAAGCCGAAAAAACTTCTAAAGGGAAGTTATACTAAAAATGCCTATTATTTCCACCGAGAAAAACTTTCCCAAGGGCACACAGAAATAAGTGAAAGGTATACTTATATGGCTCAGCCTGGTTATAAAATAACTCTTTCTCCTGATAAAATAATTCAGGTTCAACCCAACCTTGCATTAGAAGTCGGTGAATTTAAAACTAATGGTTCAGGACGATATATTTTAATTTGGCAAAAGGAAAAAAATGGTGAGTGGAAGGCGCTGTTTGACTTCAATTTTTAATCTGATAAACAAACAACATAGATGATAAAATTCCAAAAAGTATCTGATCAATCCCAAATTCAGGAACTGGCAAAATCCTTTTACCAATCACTTACTTTTCCTCTGGATGGCATGTGGGAAGCATTTTATTCATTTTCCAATATTCACCTGATATTTTATAAGGAAGAAAAAGCTGGCTTTTTAATGCTCAATAGCGAAAATGAATTGATAAATTTCCATATCATTCCCGCCTTTGCCAGCAAGTCAGATCAGGTATTAAAAAGGGCATTATTTATTTTTAATATTCAATCCGGTTTGGTAGCCACAAATAATCCAATATTTTTATCTACCAGTTTGGATTATCCTCAAGAAATCTCTACACATACTTTTTTGTTCAAAGACAACGGCATACTTTTAAGTAATCCAAAACCTCCAATTCCCAAAACTTCAATTCATCAGGTAAAGTTATCAAAGCTTGATATAATTACCGGATTTTGCAAAGTAAATACCGGTGCACCGGAAGAATGGCTTTATGATTACTTAAAAAACCTGATTGAAAGAAAGGAAATATTTTGCATAGAAAAAGGGGGAAATCCTATAGCTACTTTTGAGGTCAGAAAAAGTGATTCTCAAGCTGGAATTGCAGATTTAGGGATGATCGTAGATCAAAACTTTAGAAAAAAGGGACTTGGATCATTTGCGTTAGAAAGTGCTAAAAAAGAATGTTTAAGTCAGGATTTAATACCTATTTGTTCCTGTGAAGCTAAAAATATTGCTTCGAGAAAAGCTATTGAAAAAGCAGGTTTTTTCCAAGTCCACCGTATTCTTCAATTTTCTTTTTCTCCTTCTTAAATTCGCTTCCAACTATTTTTTTGAAGAATTCTACATCTCTAAAAGATAATGGTGTAACTTTGTTTAGGACAGATATTACTCGAAAATGCAAACATTTTCTAAACTAAATTCTAAGTTTCAACCTTATAATAACATAGAGTTATAAAAAAGCTTTAAAAAACTAAAGGGAAAATAAACACTATCAATTTACTAGCAAAACCATCTAACTAAAATGGCATTTTTTGACAGAATCTTTAAACGGTTATTTTCTGAAAGCATCATCCTACCAGATAAGGAACCTATTATTACTGAAGCCTTAAAAAGGAGGGCTAAGGAATTGAGCAATTACTTTTATTGGCTCAATAATTCACTCTACAAAACTTTATTATCCAGAATTCAGACTGCTTATTGGGAAAGACAAAGAAACAGACTGAGTGATTTACAAATACATCTTTTTAATACTAAATATGCCAATGGATTAGCCATCACTTATCATCCCTCTATTTCTCCAGAAGAGTTTCAACACTTCTTTGATTTACTAAAAGACAGAGCTTTAAATATTGGATACAACCTAAGCATATCCGATAGGAAAATTTTTGACAGAAAGAAATATGTAGAAGTAATTGAGAAATATTACTTAAAACCACCATTGTCTATTCCCAGAGCAGGGGAAATAAAAGACCAAATGTATGGTAACATCCTCATAGAGCAGGTACTTATTGATAGCAACCCAAGTTATATCAAACTAATTGCTAATATTTATTCTGACAGACTATATGCCAAGGCAAAAGATTTTGATAAATTGATGAAAGAGTTGTTTAGTATTTAGGAATACTAGAGAGATGTAAAATTGGGCTAATTCACAATGAATCAGCCCTTTAAATAAATATTATATTCTTTGATTGTATTCTTCAACAAGATCATAAATTCCTACAAATCCACTTTCTTTGTTGATTAATAAGTCTATCCTTTCATTCCAGTGTGGGTCATTATCAAAAAAATCTTTTAAGTTATTTTTGATATTATCTTTCCACCCTCTTTTCAGTCTATTCCGGTTTATGGGAACTGCCATTTTAAAATCATCTTTAAAAAGGACTAAATTTTCACAAATTTCTTCTTCTCCCGTAATTTGATTATATTCGTATTTATAGACCTGAAATGCCTCAACCTTACCCAAAGCTATCATTCTTCCAAAACCATTTGCGAAATTAGCTTTAATCCCATGCACTGCTACAAGTGGGAAATTTTTTAAAGTATGGAACTCATCCTCTCCAATAATGAAACCTAATATATCTTTTGATCTTAGCTTTTTGGGAGAATCTGTTTCATTTTCCCTAAACCTTAATTTTTGACCAAGAACTGGATAAATATAAAGCAGTCCCTCATGAAATTCTCCATCCAAATCTATGTAGCCGCCTGGCCAGTCTCTTTTTCCATATTCTTCTATAGGAACTCTGGATTGTGATTGTGTCTCAAAAATGAACAGTAAAGTAATTGAAATTGATAGTAAAATCTTAATCATAAAATTTGTTGATAGTTATAGAATTGTGAAGTTTTAAAACATGACGATTATATAATAGTGGGAGAATTAGATTTATTTTTATTTTTCGATTTTTCTATGGAAAAATTACCATTAAATTCATCTGAAGAATAGTCCGGAAATGCTGGATGGAGCTATAAAAGAGTTCAGTCAACAGATGCAACCTTTATTTGATGGTTTGAATTCAGAAATCGCCCTTTCTATAATAAAAATGGTCCAGAAAAGAAACCATTGTTAGAGAAAGAAATGCCATTGACAGCCTGATTTTAAGAGAGAAAAGCCATTGTGAAAGAAGCCAGTATTCTTACAGTTCAGGTCGTTAATGACACCATGAAACATCTGAAAGGGATGATCCCCAGCATTTTGTTCTTGTAGCCCTTCTATTTGCTATTATACTGGGCTAATCATTTTTTTTAGTTTTTTTACAGGAAAGTTATTACAAAAGCATAAATTTAAGAAGATCGAATCTTGAACTTACTTACCAACTAAATTGAAATGAAAAATTCAAAACGAGCATTCGTAAAGTCATTGGCAATAATTCCTGCTATACCCTTTACATCAAACATGAAATTTAAGGAAAAACCAAAGAATTTTGCCCACTTATTTAAACTAAGCCTAAACCTGTATTCTTTCAACAAACCATTAAGGGAAGGTACAATGGATTTATTTGATGTACTTGATTTTTGTGCTAAGCATAATTTTGGAGGAATCGACCCAACAGGCTATTATTTCCCCAACTATCCCGAAGTCCCTACGGATGATTATATCTATAAATTCAAACGAAAAGCATTTCTGTTAGGATTGGATATTACCGGAACTGGTGTGCGAAATGATTTTGTAAATCCTAATGCAGAAAAGAGAAAGGAAGATATTGAATTAATCAAAAAATGGATTGAAGTCTCTGCCAAACTTGGTTGCCCACATGTCAGGATTTTCTCCGGTAATCATACGCATGAAGGTTATTCCAGAGATCAGGTTTTCGAGCGGATGGCTGAAGATATTCAAACCTGTTGCAATTATGCCGAGCAATTTGGGGTAATGCTCAGCATTCAAAACCACAATGATTTCCTGAAGACGGCAGATGATATGGACCAAGTTTTTGAAAGGGTAGGTTCTCCATGGTTAGGGCAGAATCTTGATATTGGAAGTTACAGAGAAAAAGATCCCTATAAGGAAGTAGAGCAAAACATCAAACATGCGATCACCTGGCAGATAAAGGAAAATGTCTGGATTAATGGGAAAGAAACACCTACAGATTTTGTGAAGCTATTTAAGATAATCAAAAAAGCAGGCTACCGTGGTTACCTTCCTTTGGAAACACTTGGAGAAGGAGATCCCTTCCAAAAAATTGAAAAACTATTGGTGAAAGTGAGGGCTGCTTTGGAGGAGGTTTGATATTGATCTAATCTGTTAAAATGAATTCAAGGTACAAAAATTAAATTTCTATCATTCATTTAAGCGAGACGCTTGACATCTCCCATCTGGTACAAGGAAACCCTTGCGCCAGATGGAATTTGATGTTAAAAGCCTTTACCCAAAAGTTGATGACCATTAAGTGTCCACTTCCACTATTTCGGTATTTCATCCTCTACACCACCTCCATTTTCTCCACCTTACTATCGTCAAACTCAATCCCAAAGCCTGGTTTTGTAGTCATGGGTAATTGTCCATTTGCTGTCAATGGGGGATTTTTTTGGAAATGCATTTTTGAAGGGACATGATTAATCAAGTATTCTGCCCTTGGGCAAACTGCTGGTGATTGGCTGGCCACCACATGCATTGCCGCATGTAAATTATGCCCGTGAGGAATTACTCTTGCTCCAAAGGCACTTGCCAGATTACAAATTTTCACCAACTCACTTACCCCACCACACCATTCCGGATCAGCTTGCACTACCTGAATCGCTTTTGCCTTTAGAAATGGTATGACCTCCCATCGGTTATAAAAATGCTCTCCTGTGGCTACTGGAATAGTTGTTTTTTCTGCAAGACTTTTAAATTCTTCCATTCTGTCTGGGGGAAAAGCTTCTTCAATCCAGGCAGGATTATATTGTTCTACTGCCTTTGCCCAAGATGTAGCATAAGGTAAATTCCAACTCATAAAAGCATCGAACATTAGTTCTACTTCCCAACCAGCTGCCTCTCTCAATTCCTTTACCAATTCTACATTTTCCTTTAAACCTGAGGTTCCTTGTCCTACTCCATTGGCAAGGAACCATTTTTGGTGGGTAAAACCAGCATCAAACAAGGCCTTTGACTGCGGTCCAGCCTTGCCTTTTTCCACAGTATATCCGAGGCAACTTCCATAAACAGGCACGGTACTAACTTCCTGCCCACCAAGTAACTGATAAACCGGAACACCATATTTTTTAGCACGTAAATCCCACAAAGCATTATCCACCGCACTGATTCCCATCATGAAATGGCCTGCTCGTGCATGTCGGTTTTTACGGTACATTTTATCCCACAATTGCTCGATGGCAAATGCATCCTGACCAATCAGAAAGCTTCTTAGCTGATTCACTACTGGATTGATAGCCTCCGGATCAATATAGCCATATAATCCTTCCAACCCATCTTTTGTTTTAATCCGAAGATAATGATGGGTCATCTTCCAAGGATTTGATTTTTTATTTTCTACTCTATAAGGCTCAGGCCTATGTTCTGGATATAAGTGTATTGGTTGTGCCTGATATTGAAAACTTGATCCATTGTAAGTACCACTTAATTTCAATACATCCACTGCATCTATCTGATTCCCTTCTTTCCCTTTATTTTCATTTAAAAAGATTTGGATTGGAAAAGGCAGGAAGCCAAGAACAGATGATTTTCCTAATAACGATAAAAAATAGCGTCTTGAAGTCATGATTATTAATTCAATTTAGTTAGAAAGTATTAATTTATAAATTTTAATTTTTGAAGGTTATTACCTGTCAGTAAACTTAAATTTTCTGTAATTTTATCGATTTCCCAATCCCACCACTTCAGTTTCAAAAGTTCCCTTATCACTTCCTCAGAAAACCGTTTTTTGATTTCTTTTGCCGGATTTCCCCCCACAATGGTATAAGGAGGAACATCTTTCACAACAGTAGCATTGGTAGCGATAATAGCTCCATCACCAACTTTTACCCCAGCCATTATGGTAGCATTATGTCCAATCCAGACATCGTTCCCTATCACCAAATCTCCTTTTTGTGGATATTCTTTTCCTCCCA
>JAHQVQ010000308.1 GCA_019634305.1 Flammeovirgaceae bacterium
CATCTGGTATACAAACTTAGCCAACCTGCTGAAGGAGATTTTTCATGGGTTAAACCTGGTAAAGTAGCTTGGGACTGGTGGAATGCCATGAATCTAAAAGGTGTTGATTTTAAAAGTGGCATCAATACCGAATCTTATAAATACTTTATAGATTTTGCAGCTGAAAATGATATGGAATATGTAAACCTTGATGAGGGTTGGTCCGATCAATTTGACCTTTTAAAATTAGGTGATCAAATTGACATGATTGAGATTTTAGATTATGCCAAACAGAAAAATGTAGGGATCATTGTATGGTGTATTGCAAGGACGCTAGATTCCCAACTTGAGGAAGCACTGGATCAGTTTGTGGAATGGGGAGTAAAAGGAATAAAGGTTGATTTCATGGACCGTGATGATCAGGAAATGGTTGGGTTCTATAACAGGGTAGCTAAGGAAGCTGCAAAAAGAAAATTATTAGTCAATTTTCATGGGGCTTATAAACCAACTGGCTTAAACAAAACCTTTCCTAATGTAATTAACCAGGAAGCTGTAAGAGGGCTTGAATATAATAAATTTGCCAAACCCAATGGTACCACATCAGATCATGCTGTTACCATTCCATTTGTCAGAATGCTCGCAGGGGCAATGGATTATACTCCTGGGGCAATGGTAAATGCCCAAAAAGAGGATTTTGCAGTAAGATTCGCCAGACCAATGAGTCAGGGAACAAGGTGCCAACAATTAGCCATGTTCGTGGTTTATTATGCACCTTTGCAAATGCTAGCTGATGCCCCAACTGCCTATGAGGCAGAACCTGAAATTCTTGAGTTTTTAAGTAAAGTCCCTACCACCTGGGATAACACTTGGGTAATCAGTGGTAAGGTTGGAGAGTATGCTGTAATTGCGAAACAAAAAGGACAGGACTGGTTTGTAGGTGGAATGACAAACTCATCTTCAAGAACACTAGCAGTTAATTTTTCCTTCCTGGGGGATGGCGAATTTATTGCTGAAATTTTTAAAGATGGTTTAAATGCTGATCGTTTAGGAGAGGATTTTATTAAAGAAACAAAAATTATAAAAGCTAGTAAAAGAATGGAATTTGATTTAGCTCCTGGAGGAGGATTTTCAATAAGGATTACTCCCAATGAGTGAAATAATATATTGCCCATCAGCAAATATCAACCTATACTCCTCCATTATTAACATCTATTTAAATATTGGAATAATTGTTGAAATATAAAATCCTGGTAGAGAAAATTTCTACCGGGATTTTTTATAATTTTTTTGACTATGACTACAGTATTTAAAAGTTTAAACCAATTAGTGTTTTTAGTTGCTATCAATTTTTGTTTATTAAGTTGTAATGACCAGTTTGTATTTCGGGAAGAAATAGAAGAAGAAGTCATTAAACCTGTTGTAAAAATAAAGGGTGAGGATTTCTATATTAATGACAAAATTACCCTGGAAGGAAAAGAATGGAGTGGTTTTCGGGTAGAAGGCTTACTGCCAAATGCACGTTTAGTAAATGGAATTTTCGATGATTCCAATCCTGAAACACAAGATTTTTGGGCATATCCGGATACAAAAACCTGGGATCCTGATAGAAACACAGATGGATTTGTAACCTCCATGGCAGCATGGAAAGAAAAAGGGTTGCTTGGATTTACCATCAACATGCAAGGGGGAAGCCCACAAGGATACTCTGGAAAGCATCCATGGAACAATAGCCCTTATGAGGAAAATGGAGACTTAAAACCTAAGTATATGAACCGGTTAAAAAAAATATTGGATCGCTCTGAGGAATTGGAAATGGTACCAATCTTAGGCTTATTCTATTTTGGGCAGGATGAAAGATTAAAGGATGAGCAAGCAGTAAAAAGTGCTGTTGATAATGTAATTAATTGGTTATTTGACCATGATTATAAAAATATATTGATTGAGGTAAATAATGAGTGTACAGGAGCTTATGAACATGCCATTTTACGCCAAGAAAGAGTTCATGAACTTATTCTTCAAATACAATCTAAAAGCCGAAATGGTTACCGGTATTTAGTCAGTACGAGTTATGGTGGAAAATCCATACCTAAAACCAATGTAGTTGAAGTAGCTGATTATATTCTTCTACATGGAAATGGTATTTCCGATCCCAGGGAAATTGTTGTAATGGTGGAAAAAACGAAGAATGTTCCTGGATATACCCCAAAACCAATTGTATTCAATGAAGATGACCACTATGAATTTGAAAAGGGTTATAATAACTTTGCATCTTCAATTAGTGCACATGCCTCATGGGGATTTTTTGATTACCGTAGAAATGGAGAAGAATTCGAAAATGGTTTTCAAAGTGTTCCTGTTGATTGGAGAATCAGCTCAGAAAGAAAACAGGCTTTTTTCGATATGGTAGAAGAAATTTCACTTGGAAAAGAATTGATAGAATAAAAATTTTATAGGTAGATTGATAATGAAATAAATATTTAAATCAATCTGCCTATAACCATTTTCCTTCTTATCCCAATTTCCATCAACTTTTCTCTTGCTCAGTGGGTCTTCCTTAAACAAGCTGATAATAATGCAATTTTTTTTGTTTTGTTTTCAAAAAAAGCAGGAAAATTTTGAGTTAAAATTATTCCAAATTTTATTCAAGAACAGCTTTCATCCTATTAAGCAGCTGACTTAGCTAACAATCGATTTCCAAAATAACATTTTTAAAAAAATAAGGACTTGTGGCAATCTTTTTGGATTGTTTTAGCTTATTAATGAAGCAAAATAGCTTTTGATTTGTTTCGTTAACTGGGAATCACTGCACAATTAAACACAATGAAGGGAAAATTTTTAGTTTTTGTCATCACATTTATTGTTTGTTCAAATATTTTGAATGCACAAAAATTCAGGGATCGTCCATTTTCCAATGCTGACAGTCTACTGGTAGATGTTGAACGCTTTTTTACAAAAGGGACTGGTGAGGAGGCTGTTGTAGACTCCCTTTTTAGTGCTTTCGAAAGCGAATATTCTAGCTTAGATCCTGAAAAACAATTATTGATTTATAAAATTTCCCTTGCTATGTTTAGTAAAGGGTATAGAGTAAATCCTCATCTAAAAGATTTTTATCGATGTATTGTTGCTTCTTTTGGTTATCGAAATTTATCTGAAAGTGAATTTTCCAATTTTTTAAATATTACCGACACTACTGTCAATTATTATAAGGGGTCTGTTCTTTCCAATTTCTTAAAAACAACAAGATGCTTTCTGGAAAATGACACCATTTACACTTCCAGGTATAATTCTTTAATTATAGAGGGAGGAAATTTTACTTTTGACCATATTATTGATGAGGATGCTATTGAAAAAGGTGCTGGATTTGAAACTGCCACAGCCTCAACAGAACCTTTAATTGAAGAGGTAGATCCTGATAAAAAAGATTGGTTTGAGGGAATGCCGGACGAAGAATCAGAGGATGAAGATGAATGGGTTTCTGATGATACCGATGATTGGGAAGATGATGATGACGGTTGGGGTAGTGATGACGATGATTGGTCGGATGATGAAGATGATGATTGGGGAGATGAAGGCGATGATTGGAGTGAAGAGGAAACTACAGAAATAGAAGAAAAATCCTTGCTAGGGGATTCTTTTTCATCAGAAAGCCTTTTCAGCATTCCCGATCCTGAATTACCCGATGAGTTGGGACCTATATTACGCATTGAAAATGCAAATTTTGTATTAAACTCCATTTATGATTCTACAAAAATTGAAAATGTCTCAGGTGCATTAATTTTAAAAAATGGTGATATTGTCGGTAAAAAAGGTCGGTTTACCTGGGAAAATGTAGGCTTTAGTCCAGATGAAGTATACAGTGATTTGGGAGCTTTCACTATGAATTTAAAAGAACCAAAAATAAAAGCTGATACAGCCAAACTTGCTTATAAAACCAAATTAGAGGAACCAATTACAGGGGTATTCGAATACAATAGCAATATTCACAACAGAAAACCTGAAAAAGCAAAATATCCCAAGTTTCAATCCTATTATAGTAATCATGTATTAAATGATATTCTTGAAGGAGTTACCTATAAAGGAGGAATTCATTTAAGAGGAAAAAGGCTAAGAAGTGATGCAGCTATACCTGGAGAAGCTATGGTTAGATTTGAAGGTGAGAAGGGGAAATATACATCAAAAACAAAAAAATGGTTTTCATTGGATGACTCTTCTTTCTATAGTCCCCAGGCTAGTCTCGTAATCCATTATAGTGAGGAAGACTCTCTTTCTCACCCAGCAGTAATTTTCAGATATAATGGAAAAAATTCAATCCTTGAAGCAAGACGAGATAAATCTGAATTTAAAACCACCCTATTTGTTGATACTCGAAATGATGTAAATATCTCAGCTGAATTTTTAACATGGAACACACAAAAAGACAGCCTAGATATGTCGATTCTCAATGCAAGAGACAGAATTCCTCTTGTGGTAGAATCTAAAGATTATTTTGATAAGTATCGATTTATTGCCTTAAAAGGGAGCTATAACTTCCATCCCTTACAAATGGTTGTTGGTTATGCAACAAAGACCAAACAGTCTGTTTTTTATTCTGCTGATATGGCAAAGGCCCTTAAGCAATCCCCAGTTATTGTAAAAGGCGCTATGATTGAGCTAAGTAAAAGAGATTATATTGAATATAACCAACCCTCAGATTTAATAACACTGAAACGGCAGGCCTTACTTTATGTATATGCCATGAATGGCAAGAAGGGAGTGGATTATGACAATATGATTATGCACTCCAGAACTTCGAATAAGCCCAATTTATCTATTTCCTTAAATAGTAATAATTTTAATCTTGAAGGTGTAAATAGTTTCATGATCAGCGATTCAATGAAGGTACTTGTAACACCTAAAGATGGAAAAGTTAATTTAAAAGATGGAAGAAATACGTCATTTGGTGGAGAAATGAGAGCTGGAAATTTCGTATTTAGGGGTCCTGAATTTATTTACAATTATGATAGTTTTAATGTACGGCTTGATGTAATTGATTCCATATCAATTCTTGTTACTCATAAAGACGGAGTTAAAAAGGAATTAGCCAATAACATTGTTAATACTGGCGGTATCCTTTATATCTCACATCCAAAAAATAAATCCGGCAGAAAAAATATGACTCAATATCCAATTCTTGATGCCATAAAAGGTGGAGCCATATATTTTGATGGAAAAGAAATCTTAAATGGTAGTTATGACCACAGGGTAAGGTTTGAAATTCCTCCTTTTGTAATTGACTCACTCAATGATAACAATACTGATGTAATTGCCTTTGACGGAACTTTTAAAACAGAAGGTATTTTCCCTGATTTCGAGGAACAAATATCTATTCAACCCGATTATTCCTTCGGATTTGAAAGGCAAATGGATCCTAATGGAGTGCCCCTCTATAATGGAAAGGGGAAATTTTACAATGCTATTACCCTGAATAATAAGGGGATAAGAGGCGAAGGAAGGATTGAATATTTAACAGGTAATTTTCAGTCAAAGGATTTTATCTTTTATTCAGACTCTGTACTAACCACTGGCGAGGATGGGGAAATAACCGAAAAAAATGAAACAGGAGCCAGTTATCCAAGTGTAAAATTAGCACAATATAGTATGCGCTGGTTAGTAGATAATGATAGTATGCTGTTGACAAGTGAAGAGGATACTAATTTTGAAATTTATAACCCAGAAATAACTTTCAAAGGAACTTTGGCTTTAACCAATACTAACGTAGATGGCAATGGGATAATTGAAACTCCAAGATCATTAAACGAATCAAAGAATTTCTATTTTGAATCTAATAAATATACCAGTACAAACTCCACCTTTAATATCAAATCAGAAGATCCGAAGACTCCAGCTATGCTTGGAGAACATATAGAAGTGAAATATGATTTGGAAAAAGGAGAAGCTCTTGCAAAGTCGGAAAGAGAAGGAGAAAATAGTTTTACTTTCCCATTCGTGAAATATGAAACCAATATTAGCCAGGTATTATGGGAATTTGAAGCTAATCAGCTTGTAATGAGCGTTGATGGTACAAATAAAGATGGACTGGGGAAGTTTATTTCAGAAAAAAGTGACCAAGATTCTTTGGAAATAAATGCTAGTACTGCAATTTATGATTTGAATAATCACGTGCTAAACCTGGAAGGTGTACCGGATATTATTGTAGCAAATATTAGAATTATTCCTGATAGCGGAAAAGTTTTTATTAGGGAAAATGCTGAAATGGATGAATTACTTGGAGCTACTATAGAGCTAAATAAGGATACCAAAAACTATACTCTAACGGATGCCAATATAAAGATCGTGTCTAAGAACAAATTTCAAGGTGAAGGTTATTACAACTATAGTTTAGGTATTAAGGATACTTTTAAAATCAAATTTGAAGATTTTGATGTTAAAAAAGATGAGGATGAAGCATCCGGTTTTGTAACCACAGCAAGATCTGCCATAATGGAAGATGATAATTTTGTTTTCGCACCTGGGGTTAAATTTAAAGGCGACCTAATCCTATCTGATAACAAAAGTTATATGACATTTAAAGGTGCAGCAAGCCTTGATATTGATAGGGAAGATAATGAATGGTTTACGTACAATTCAGGGGAGGAAGGAACACATGGAAATATTTTTGTTGATGAGAATTTAAAAGTTGATGGTTTTCCAACCAAACTTTCTACAGGATTGTATTTAGGCAAATTTGAAAGGAACTTATACTCCAGCCTTATCCAGTTTAGGAAGGAAAGAGCCAATGATAATCCTATATTCATAGGCAGGGGAAACCTAACCTATAATGAGGAAACCAAAGACTACACAATTGCCCATGAAGAAAAATTATCGGACCCTAATTTTACTGGCAACCTGTTTATTTATAATCACGAAACCCAGCAAACACAGTTTGAAGGCAAATTTTCATTTGTAGAACCTTCCAATAAATTTACAGTAAGAGCCTCAGGAAAAGGGAAAGGAGAAATGGATAATGAAGCATATGACATCAATACAATGCTTTATATAGAATTCGATCCAGGTAATGCAATGTTTGATATTCCAGGTGTTGACCTTGATGAAGGATTGGAAGAATCGGTAATTGAAGGAGATGATATTGATATTCTGGTAAATAAATTATCCCAATTACTTACTGAAAAACAACTTGGTGATTTCATATATAAATTTGAGGATGGAAATGAAGCCTATTCAGATTTTTTCAATAATGGAATTACCCTCACAAATATTGATTTGAAATGGTCAAGTGATTATGCCGCATTCTACAGTGAAGGCGATATTGAAATTGGAAATATTTTTAAGACTGACCTCAACAAGATTTCTAAAGGGTATGTGGAAATTCCCAAAAGTGAGGCAGATCATATTATCAATATTTTTATAATGGAAGACCCGGAATTATGGTATTTCTTACATTTTGAAAAAAGTGGTATCAGGGCACTTTCCTCAAATGGTGCTTTCAATGCTACACTAAACTCTAAAAGTACAGGAAATGATATAGGCAGGGCAAATAATGAAGAACTTTTAGGTTTTGTCAGTAGTTTTAGAATGAATTATCTTGGGATTGAAGAATTACTAGATTTGGTTATTCCCCAAGATGAAAATATTGAAATACCAACTGAAGCTATTGAATCAGATGTATTCGGAGATGATGTTTTTGGGGATGATGTTTCAGAAGATGCTCCTTTAGGTGAAGATCCTGTTACTGAAGAAGGAGAAGAGGAGGAAGAGGAAGATGATGACGATGGTTTTTAATTGAACTTCCTAAAAGAATGGATCGTTTAACAGAAATAAATAGTATAACTTCTGCTTCAACTATCTGATTGTAAGTCAGGTAATTCTAAATTAAATTAGTCTTAGGACATAATTCCTTTTAATTTTTATTGTAATTTTGTAAATTAAATTACAATGTAGCAAGTTGGAAAATGATTTTCCTTATAAATTACATTAAGCAAAGATGAGATTTTTCAGAAGGATTTTTTTTCTAATCACCCTTTTTTCATTTTTTTCTATTAACCTGGCTTTTGCCCAAAAAAAGAAAAGTAAGAAAGAAAAATTAGATGAATTAGTTCAAAGTGATACCCTGATAGTTCAAACTAATGATGAATTTAAACCCACATTAGAGTTAGATCCAGGTGCTATAAATGTTGATAAGAAGAAAAATAAAAAGAAAAAAAGGAAGAAAAAGGTTTTTTACGGAACAAAAACAAAAGTCAGGTTTACCAAAGAAATTCCTAAAAGAGGGAGTGGAGTGATTTACGAGAAATTTTATATTTTAAAAGTTCCTGAAATGCCTGATAAGTATGTAAATACCATTTACTTCTTTAATGAAAAAGAGAGAAAAATAGCCAGTTCTTCTCCTAAAAAATATAACCCTGAATTTGGTCCATTGCTCCATGGTTCATATGAAAAAACAATATTAGGTGAGCCTCTTGCCAACGGTATTTTTTACAAAGGAACTAAACATGGCCGGTGGGAAAGGTTTGGTAGAGACAGACTATTGCTAGATAAAGAATATTTCTATAGGGGCCACCCAAAGAAATCTGAAGTTACTTTTCATGATATTGACCAAAAGAAACTTGAAGAGGTTATCCCTATTCAATATGGTAAAAAAGATGGTGTATATTTATCTTATTACAAAAGCGGAAGAATAAAAGAAAAAGGATTATATGTAGAAGGAATTAAAGTGGGGAAATGGTATGAATATTACGATAGAGATCGATCCGGCTTAAAAAGGGAAATTCAATATGGAAATAAAAACAGGCCATATGAAGAATTCGAATCTTTTGTGGTTCAGGAATGGGATGAAAAAGGCAAAAAGGTGATTGATAATCGAAAAAGAAGAGGTCGTTGATTTAGTTTCACTTTATGGTGCAAAACATTAATTTGACAGCGTATTAATATATTTGATATATGATAGATAAATTAGAAGAAATTAGTTACAGGTTTGAAGAAGTGAGCAAGCTAATTGTACTGCCAGAGACCATGGCAGACATGAAAAATTACGCCAAACTAAATAAAGAATATAAGGATCTTGAAAAAGTTGTAATCCTTTACAAAAAATACCAGGAGGTTATTGGAAATATTGACAATGCCAAAAGCATTATTGCCAATGAAAAAGATCCCGAATTTAGGGAAATGGCAAAAGAAGAACTGGAAGAGTTTAATACCGAAAAGAAGGAATTGGAAGAAAACTTGAAAACATTGCTAATTCCTAAGGACCCTAATGACAGCAAAGATGTCATTATGGAAATTAGGGCTGGAACAGGAGGTGATGAAGCTGCTATTTTTGCTGGTGATCTATACAGAATGTATCAGCGATATGCAGAGACAAGTGGCCTTAACATGAGTCTAATGGATTTTACAGAAGGTACATCTGGAGGATACAAGGAAATTGTAGTTTCAGTTTCTGGTGTGGATGTTTTTGGAAAA
>JAHQVQ010000309.1 GCA_019634305.1 Flammeovirgaceae bacterium
AACCGTACACTTTTTTTTCTTGACTTTTAAATCTAAAATACAAGTAATCATTTCAGGGTTTTATCTGCTTTTGCAGAGTTGGAATAGTAACTCTCGATACTTTATCAGAAGTAGGAGTAGCTAAAGTAGAAGACAAAAAAGACTAAATAGTGCTAATTAAGCACACTGTAAAAGCAGATAATTTTCCAAAAACAAAAAGTGTACGGTTGTAAAAAAATAAAATAGAAAATTTTCATCGGTTTGATTTTTAGAAGATTAAGTATTAAATCGCCTGGAATGCCAGATTAGCGATAATAATAGAAATATCCATCTTCTTACACACCAGCTTGGTGAAAATGAAGGCAACTTTACCACGACTGTAGATTTTGGATTTATTAATGACAATGATACGTTGAAATCACTTGGTTGGGCAAGTTTTAGAATTGGTGCAAAAACTGAATTTAATGATTACAGATCTAGTGCAGTATATGGTAAAGGAATTCAATCCGGGATACTCTCTTCAGGGAAATTATTTATAGGAAGTTATGGGGAAGAGCAGGTTAATTCATCAGATGAGAGAGTTATCAACTCACTTCTAAAAGACTGAATGAAATTAAAACTATCAGCAGCTCCAACTACTGATAATTATATTATAAAGTTAACTTTAATAGATAATGGAGCTAATATCCCAAGTTTCTGGTTTCAAAACTGGCAGGTGGGAGGAAGCAAAGTTGCTGTAAATGAAGCCCAAATGCTAGGCCAATTATCTTTTCCCAATTTACCCTAAGCAAACGAACCTTAAAACTCACAGCCCAATTAGCTCCAGTTGGAGAAAAGGATGCCAAGGCGGTTGAGTTTCAAATTAAAAAAGAGGGGTAAATGGGAAACTATTGCCACTGAAAATATTGATCCATTGGCAAGGGCAGCGCTTTTTAAAGTAACCAATTGGAATGATAATCAGGATATTCCATACAGATTGGTCTATAATTGGAGTGAAACAGGAGAAAATCCTCTAACTCATTATCAATCAGTTGTGGCACATTAAAAATGGTTATTTCTGGCCAACCACTTAACCGATAATTTTTATTACCCAAATAATTGAACCAAAAGAAAAAAGGTGGTAAATTCATCATCTTAACTTTTTTGGGTTTTTTTTATGCTCTTTTGAATCTCAGAATACTTCTTCAGACGTATTCCTGAACGTTTTGTCTTATTGATCTGAGAAAATAGGACAAGTTTTGAATTTGAAATTAAGCGATATTTGAGGTTGACACATTTATTATTTAAAAGCATATAATTTGATTATGCTTCTTGAAAATAATAAGTTGAAGTTAACACCAAATTAAACCAGCACTTGTGCTTATGAAAATAAACAATAACCCTAATCAAAATTTTAGTTTTTTCTTTAATCTATTTTTATTAACCATCCTCGTTGGATGTGGGATAGATAAACCTGCAGAAATTGTAGATGCTGAAAAAAATCTACCCAACCAGATTGACTTTAATTTTCACGTAAAACCAATCCTTTCTGACCGCTGCTTTGCTTGCCATGGCCCTGATAAGAACAAACAGGAAGCTGGCTTGCGACTTGATACCGAAGAAGGTGCCTATACTGTATTAGCCGAAAACCCGGGAAAATATGCAGTGGTGAAAGGAAATTTGGGGAAAAGTGAAGTTTATCACAGGATCATTAGTGAAGACCCTGAAATGGTGATGCCTCCACCAGAATCAAACCTTACCCTTTCTGCTGAAGAAAAAGCTATAATCATTAAATGGATAGAACAAGGAGCAAAATACAAACCTCACTGGTCTTTCATCAAACCTGAAAACCATCCACTTCCTGTGGTAAAAAAAGAGGGATGGGTGGCTAATGAAATTGATCGGTTTGTTTTAAATAAATTAGAAAGTGAAGGATTATCTCCATCTGAAAAAGCAAGCAGAGAAACTTTAATCCGAAGGGTAACTTTTGACCTGACAGGACTCCCTCCAACTATTCAGGAAATTGATGCTTTTTTAAGCGATAATAGTGAAAACGCTTTCGAAAAGGTAGTTGATCGACTCCTAGAATCACCTCATTATGGAGAAAGAATGGCAGTAGAATGGCTTGATCTGGCCAGGTATGCCGATACCCATGGTTATCAGGATGATGGGATGCGAAATATGTATCCTTGGAGGGATTGGGTGATCAAATCTTTCAATGAAAACCTTCCATTCGATAAGTTTCTAACCTGGCAAATGGCTGGCGATATGCTTCCCAACCCTACCAGAGAACAGATTTTGGCCACAGGTTTTAATCGCAACCACATGCAAAGTCAGGAAGGGGGAATTGTATCTGAAGAGTACAGGATTGAATATGTGGCTGATAGGACTAATACGCTTGGAAAGGCATTTCTGGGATTAACCTTGGAATGTAGCCGTTGCCATGATCATAAATATGATCCTATTTCCCAAAAAGAATACTTCCAGCTTTTTTCATTTTTTAATAATATTAATGAATATGGACAAATTCCATATACGGGTGAAGCCAGCCCAACTCTCATTTTAACTACTGATGAGGCAGATAGTGCATTGGCTTTTATACAGAAAAACATTAAATCTGAAGAAGAAAAATTAGCCGAAGAAAATTATAATGAAGGTTTTTCCAGATGGCTGGCTGATTTACAAGAAAATAATCAGAACAAAAGTATAAAATTTAAAGGACTTATCGGAGATTATCCATTTGATGGATTTAAAAAAGCGGATAAAAAATTCTGGCTGGAAAATAAGAAAAGCTCAAAGTTCAAAGGAAAAATTGAGGGCTATGAAGAAGATCATCCAAAAGTAATTGAAGGAAAAAACAAAGAAGGTTTTCAGTTGGTTGGTGATAGCTACCTGGGATTTGGAAAAGAAATTGGAGAATTTGACAGACATATGCCTTTCTCAATGAGTATTTGGATAAAAACACTTTCTGACGCATTGGAAGGGCCTATTTTATCCAGATCAGGTGGGCTATTCGATGGAAACAGGGGTTATGATCTTATGCTAAATAAAGATGGTACTTTATACGCCAGTTTAAATCATACTTTCCCCGATAATTCTATTGCCATTCTTACAAAAAAATCAATTCCTTCAAAAGAATGGGTACAACTTACGCTGACCTATGATGGATCGAGTAAAGCCACTGGGATTAAAATATTTGCAAATGGTGAATTAATGGCTTCTGAAATTCAGGTGGATAACCTACAAAGTAGTATTCTTCATTATGGAAAGGAAAAACGCAATTGGTATGGAGGACAGCTTTCTGTAGGAAAAAGGTTTGAAGAAACCCTTGATAGTGCCATTGTAGATGAATATAAAATTTTCAACAGGAAATTATCCAATATTGAAGTAAAGGCATTATTTGATGAAAATACCAGCCTAAATGATTATCTCGATAAACCAGATTCTAAATCTGATTTATTAGAATATTACCTCCTTGCTTTGGATAACGCTTATGAAGAAAATCTCCAAAAACTGACTGAATTAAGAGGAG
Organism: Flammeovirgaceae bacterium; assembly: GCA_019634305.1. GTDB lineage: Bacteria > Bacteroidota > Bacteroidia > Cytophagales > Flammeovirgaceae > Flexithrix. The sequence goes on from JAHQVQ010000309.1 coordinate 3,491, forward strand.
AGGAAAATGAAGTATATACGAGCCAGGAGGAAGTAATGGTAATGAAAGAATTACCTAAACCCAGAAAATCCTTCATATTGAACCGAGGTTCATATGATGCTCCAACAGATGAAGTTTTCCCAGGAACTCCAGCTTATATTTTTCCTTTCCCGGAAGATCTTCCGAAAAACAGACTCGGTTTGGCAGAATGGTTACTTGATGAAAAGAACCCTTTAACAGCAAGAGTAATTGTGAACAGGTATTGGCAAATGTATTTTGGTCAGGGATTGGTCGCTTCTTCTGATGATTTTGGAAATCAGGGAGATTTACCTTCTCATCCAGAACTTTTGGACTGGTTGGCAGTTCAGTTTCGAGGAAAAAACTGGGATGTAAAGGCTATGCAAAAGCTAATAGTAATGTCCAATACTTACCAGCAATCTTCAGTAGCGACTTCAGAATTAATGGAAATTGATCCAGCCAATAAATTATTAGCCAGGGGACCCAGCTATAGAATGAGTGCTGAAATGATTCGTGACAATGCTTTGGCAGCCAGTGGATTATTGGTAAGGAAAATTGGTGGCCCCAGTGTTAAACCTTATCAGCCTCCTGGATTATGGAAACAGCTTGCGACCAGAAATGCTACTGAATATGTACCCCAACATGGAGATAACCTTTACCGAAGGGGAATGTATACGGTATGGAAAAGGACTTCCCCTCCCCCATCCATGATTAGTTTTGATGCTGCTGAAAGGAATTTTTGTACTGTAAAAAGGCAAAAGACAAGTACCCCTTTACAATCTTTAGTATTGTTAAATGACCCCCAATATGTGGAAGCAGCAAGAGTTTTAGCTGAAAATGCCATAAATAAAGGAGGGGATAATATTGATGATCAGATTACCTATGCTTTCCGTATGCTAACTAGCAAAAAGCCAGATAAAAAACAGCTCAACCTACTGAAAAGGCTTTTTAATGAGGAATTTATTGAGTTATCAAAATATCCGGAAGAAGCCAAAAAATTAGTGGCTATCGGAGAATATAAATCTGATCAGTCACTGGACCCTGCCAAGGTCGGAGCATTTACACTTGTAACTAATACCTTGATCAATTTTGATGAGGCCGTATTTAAACGGTAATCGAAAAGAGATTATAAATAGAATTTCATCTCTGAAAAATACCTCAGCGCAAAAAATATGACCTAAAAATGGAGAACTTAAAAGAAAATATAAATTTTCAATCTAACAGAAGAGCATTTTTATCCAAAACCAGCATGGGAATTGGAGCTGCTGCTCTGGCTTCTATCATTAATCCAGTAAAGGGATTGGCAAAATCATTTGCTTCAGATAATCCACTTGGTAAACCTCATTTTGCTCCCAAAGTAAAAAGGGTAATTTATCTTTTCCAAAGTGGAGGACCATCTCAACTGGAATTATTTGATTATAAACCTACACTTCAAAACAGAAACGGTGAACAATTACCAGATTCAGTAAGAGGCGGACAAAGGTTAACAGGAATGACAGCACACCAGAAATCATTCCCTATGGCTGGCTCTCAATTTAAATTTGCCCAACATGGTCAATCGGGAGCCTGGGCGAGTGAATTGATGCCACATACGGGAGCAATTTCTGATGAATTGTGCTTTATAAAAACCATGCACACAGAAGCAATCAACCATGATCCTGCCATTACCTTTTTCCAAACAGGTTCACAACAAGCTGGAAGACCCTGTATTGGTTCATGGCTAAGTTATGGGCTTGGTTCGGACAATGAAAACCTTCCTTCATTTTGTGTATTACTTTCAAGGAAAATAAATGGTCAACCACTTTATTCCCGATTATGGGGTAATGGTTTCCTCCCTTCATTACATCAGGGCGTACAGTTTAGATCAGGTGTTGATCCTGTCCTTTACCTGAACGATCCTGAAGGGATGTCAAAAACGAGTAGAAGGAGAATGCTGGATTATCTGAAAGAATTGCACCATTTGCAGTATGAAAAAATAATGGATCCGGAAATCAACACGAGAATAGCCCAATATGAAATGGCTTATCGTATGCAAACTTCTGTTCCGGAAGCCATGGATATATCCAATGAGCCAGAATATATCTATGAAATGTATGGGGAGGAATCCAGGAAACCTGGCACTTATGCAGCCAACTGCTTGCTAGCCAGAAGATTAGCTGAAAGAGATGTGAAATTTATTCAATTATACCACCAGGGTTGGGACCAACATGGAAATTTGCCAAATGACATCAGTACTATGGCCAAAAGTACCGACCAGTCATCGGCAGCTTTAATTAAAGATCTAAAACAAAGAGGTTTATTGGAAGATACCCTTGTCATTTGGGGAGGAGAATTTGGAAGGACAAATTATTCCCAGGGTAAACTGACTAAAACCAACTATGGCAGAGATCATCACCCAAGGTGTTTCACTATCTGGATGGCAGGAGCTGGAATCAAAAAAGGAATTACCTATGGTGAAACTGATGAGTATGGATATAATATAGTAAAAAACCCTGTTCATGTGCATGATTTTCAGGCTACTCTTATGCATTTATTAGGTATTGATCATGAAAAACTGACTTTTAAACATCAGGGAAGAAGATATAGACTTACGGATGTTCACGGTAATTTGGTAAAAGATATTTTGGCATAAAAAAAACCGAAAGGGAATGGGAATATAAATTCCTTTCGGTAGCACGCAACAAACTGACAATGTTTGTTAGTCCATTTCTACAGCTCCTAAAGCAAGCTGATTGGTAGGATCTTGCCTTAAAACAGCTTCTGCAAATGGTTTTACATATCTTTCTGGTAAGAGATTTTCGGAATAAAAGGAAAGGGCCTTTTCTTTTAATTCCCAATCCTGAGGATTTAATTCCACCGCCTTTAAGATATGATATAGGCTGGTATTTTGCGAATGAGCTTTTCCTTCAAGCGATTTTGAAGCCAAACTGGCGGAAATCCTGTGCCAAAAGCTATTTTGAAGTTTTTCGGAAAGATGTGCGGCAAAAGTATAGGCCAATAATCCTACTTTCCCTTTGGCAAGGCGCTCTAATAATTTAAGAACTGCATCTTCTTTAATGTTTGCCTTAATTAGTTTCTCTGCTTCATTAAATTTATATTCCAAAATTAGCTGAGAAATTTGTTGTGTGGTTGAATCCACTGGGTTAGCTGAAAGGTTCATGGTATGTTTTTAAGTAATTATTTTTATTAATAAGGTTACAGTATTCACTATTTGTTATTATTGAAGAATTTACCAAAGAATAAGAATTTTAAACAAAAAATAATTTACCTATTCTCTAGACATCTCTATTTAATGTTAGACTAATATATGTATTATTTCACGCTTAAAACAATTCAATAGTTCGATATATTAAGATGTATTATTAATTTTAAAAAAAGTTATTTCCATTCGAAGAAATAATTGTACTTTTTAAACAAAAACACATAAATCAGATGAGCAAAAAGATAAAAATATTAGTAGCAGGGTGTGGAAATATGGGTGCTTCACATGCCAGAGCATACCATAAAATGGACGATTTTGAAATTGTGGGATTAGTGAGCAGAGGGCCGAAAAGCAGGGAAAGGCTTTCTGAAGAATTAGGTGGTTTACCTGAATATGATGATTTCGATACCGCTTTAGCATACACCAAACCAGATGCAGTTTCTGTGAATACTTATCCCGATACACATGCAGATTATGTAATAAAAAGTCTGAATGCTGGAGCACATGTATTTGTAGAAAAACCTCTTGCCGAAACTGTAGAAAAAGCCACTGAAATAGTAGAATTGGCCAAAAAGCTAAATAAAAAATTGGTAATAGGATATATATTAAGAGTACATCCTGCATGGATAAAGTTTATTGAATTGGCTCAGGGATTGGGAAAACCTTTAGTAATGAGAATGAACTTAAATCAGCAAAGTAGTGCAGATACCTGGTATACTCATTTAAATTTAATGAATTCAATTTCTCCAATTGTAGATTGTGGTGTGCATTATGTGGATGTGATGTGCCAAATGACAAGATCAAAACCTATAAGGGTTTCAGGAATTGGAGCCAGACTTACGGACGAGCTGGTGCCAGGAATGTACAATTATGGTCAGTTACAAGTAACTTTTGAAGATGGTTCTGTTGGATGGTATGAAGCTGGTTGGGGGCCTATGATAAGCAATACAGCGTACTTTGTAAAAGATGTAATCGGACCAAAAGGTTGTGTAAGTATTATGGATCAAAAAGATTCTGATTCAGATAATGTAGATGGACACAGCAAAACGAATGCCCTGCAATTGCATCATTCCGAACTGGATGAAATTCGGAACTTTGCGAAAAAGGATGAAATAATAGATACTTCTGAAGAACCTGATCATCAGGGATTATGCGATTTGGAACAAGATTTTTTCCTAAAAGCAATTCAGGAAGATATGGATTTGTCAGATCATTTAGAGGACGGAATCAATAGCTTGAGAATAGTATTGGCAGCTGATGAATCCTTTAAAACGGGCAAAACTGTCGATTTATAGGTATGCAATTTTATCAAAAAACAGTCCTAAATAATAATTACATTTTTTTGCTCAAATAATACCATTCTAAAAGTCCACAATAGTAACTTGTGGACTTTTGCTTTATTGGAGGTTATATATAAGTTTATGGAAGATTTTTTATTGAAGTTGTCAAAAGTTATTTCTCCAATTTTTTTAAAAAAAACTAATTCCGTTTCAGAAAAAACCCATATCTTTTACTATGTTAGGACGCTACAAATTGATTTAGAAAAACAGGAAAATCCTCACAGTTTTCCCAAAAATCTCAGAGATTATTCCACATCACAAACACATCTTATAGAAAATCGCCTTTGTTTTCTAGGTTTATCTATCACATTATGATGATGGGAGTGTTTTACCATTCCATCTTCCCTGATATGTAAATGAGGCTGAGGCAAGTCCATGATTTCTTTCTTTACCCACATGGTAGTAGTTGAATGGGTTCGTTTTATCCATTTTTTACCCTGTATAAATCCGGTAGCCAACATATTGAAATAAATAGAATCATTAAGAAAGGTGATCCCCAAAACACCTTCCGCACTAATAGGAATCTTATTACTTTTAATGTCCTCCCTCATAAATTTTACAGAATTCTGAGGGACATTTAGCGTATCCATTAAAAAATGTAGGGCTAAGGTATATTCCTCCCAAGTGGGCACTCTCCAGCCATCAGGGCAAACATTGGGAAGATCCGCTGGATAATAGAAGTTTCCTATTTCACAAAGCTCATCATCAGGGTTTTGAAAACACCAACTTGTTGCTGTCTGAAAATTTAGATTAGACCGGAACCACCAATGTTCCCCCACTTTCACAATTTCGTAAGTATCTCCATCTCTCGGATCTTCAAAATAATCCTGAGCTTTTAGGGAAAAAGAGGCAACTATCAGTACAAGTAAAGTTAGAGGTTTCATTTTTTTATTGATTAAGCACCCTAAATAACAAACCATTTTTTAGGGCAGCTCTGGTAATAGTCAGTTGGGAAAAACAAGCGTTTTGAAAGAGATAATCTACCAGGCAAGAAGCCACCACAATCATATCAGCTCTTTGGGCTAACATTCCGGGTATTTGAAATCTCTCCTCCTTGGATTTGGTTATCAAATCGTGATGAAGTTGCTGATATTCTTCAATAGTTACATCCATTTCCATAAGTGGAACTAAGTTTAGGTTATTAACTTTTTCAGCATAAATGGATTTAAAAGTACTAAAAGCACCAGCACAACCTACCAGTATAGCAGGCTTGTATTTTAATATTTGCTCATTTACCTCTTTTAGGCTTTCCGCTAGAAAATGATTCAGATTAGAAATTGAAGTTGGAGGAATGGGGTCTTCCTTATGAAACTGATCAAATAATCGCTGAGCACCAATTTCAATACTTTTCTTCCACAAAAGCTGGTTTTTATTGCAAAAAATAAACTCAACACTACCGCCACCAATATCCAGAATCAATGCATTTTCTTCTCCTAAAGTAATATTGGATTTCACTCCCAGATAAATCAATTCAGCTTCTTCATCCCCGGAAATAGTTTTGGGTTCAATCCCTGTTTTAGATTTTATTTCAGCTAAAACCTCTTCTCCATTTTTGGCACTTCTAAGGGCACTGGTTCCCATGGTTTCAATGATATCCACCTGAAATCTATTGATAGTATTTCTATACTTACTTAGGGTATCTATAGCTCTCTTGGCAGCTTCATCAGTAATTTCACCATTACTTATCCCACCCTTTCCCAGCAATACAAAAATCCGTTCTTCATGCAGCACATTAATTCCCCCCTCTACTTTTTCTCCAATCAATAAGTTAAAAGTATTCGTCCCCAAATCTAAAACAGCAGCTTTCATCTTTCTTTAATTAATTCGGTTGAAATCATACCCAATCTCCTTACTTTTTCTACATTATTCTCAAATCTTAGTCAGAATTGGTTTAAACTTATTCTTTTTCAAAAAAAATCAAAAATTAAATTGCTTTATCTGAATATTTATTAATTTTCAATTGTTAATTGATGGTTCCAAACCAGCAATAAAGAAACTTTATTTTTTTATCATGAAAGCATTATTTGTAGTAAATCCGATTTCCGGGGGACTGGACAAAACACCATTTCTCAATCATATTGATTTGGTTTGCAGTAAATATGCTATCGAATATGAAATTTTTAAAACTACTGGTGAAAATGATGACCAGAAATTACAACACGCTTTAAAATCCTTTCGGCCAGATCGTTTGGCTGCTATTGGTGGAGATGGAACTACTCTTTTTTGTGGAGTCAATGTGATGGAAGATAAAATTCCCTTAGGAATAATTCCTTTCGGTTCGGCTAATGGAATGGCTACTGAACTCAATGTAAACCCAACTACAGAATTGGCGCTTACCGATTTTTTGCTTTCTCAGTATTATGCTCACTTGGATTTAATCCTGGTAAATGATCAGCATTATTGCCTTCATATTGGGGATGTGGGATTAAATGCTGCTGTGGTTGAAGGATTTACTAATGATGAAAATAGAGGAATGCTTACTTATGCTAAGCATTTTATAAATGAATACAAAAGTGCCGAACCTTTTAAGGTGGAAATTGAAACTGATGAAGGGAATATAACCGCTAAAACTTTTATGCTGGCATTAGCCAATTCCAGAAAATATGGCACTGGGGTAGTGCTTAACCATAAAGGCAATCCTTTTGATGGAAAATTTGAAATTGGATTAGTAAAGAATATTGAAATTGATGCTCTTGTAAAAGCCGGACTTACAAAATATTTTGAAGAACTTGCAGAAGATTATTCAGGAATATCAATCAGTTGTACTAAAGCTAAAATGAAGTTGGAAAAACCCATGATGCTTCAACTAGATGGTGAACTTATTGGAAAAGTGGATGAAATAAAAGCTGAAATTGTTCCCGGAGCCATAAAATTCATCACCCATGGGGAAAATCCATTTCTTGGCTAAGCTTTTTTATCTAAATTAAGTCGATAAACCTTTCTAATTTCTCCCCAACTCAGTCCTTCTTCTAAAAATTATCAGCTAAACCTACTATTATTCCATCCAAAGTATAATTTTATTCTCTACCTCTAACAAGGAGATAAATAGATGTGAAGAATTACTTATACTTAATAAGTGCCACAACTTTTTGATAATGAGATAAAAGTACTCAATATAAAATAGTACTGGTACTAAGCTATTGGGAATAATAGTTATCTTTTCACTAACTTAAAACACAACAACAATTTAAAACTACAAACATGTCAAAATTTAGTATTTACCTATTAGTAGGCTTTTTGTTTTTTTCCTGTAAGTCCAATCAGGAAGCTGAAATGGTCATTAAAAATGGTGTGATTTACACTATGGATGAAAATCAACCCAAAGTAGAAGCAGTGGCTGTTTCAGATGGAAAAATCATCTTTGCCGGCTCTAATGAAGAAGTTAAAAAATATTCCGGAGAAAAAACAGAAATTTTGGATCTGGAAGGAAAAACCATGACCCCAGGATTAATCGAATCCCACGCTCATTTTCTTGGAGTTGGCTACAATAAACTGAACATTGATTTGCTGCAAACTACCAGCTATGAAGAAATTGTGGAAATGGTAGCCGAAGCCGCCAAAAGTGCAGCGCCAGGAGAGTGGATTCAGGGAAGAGGCTGGCACCAGAGCAAATGGGATAGTTTACCAAAAAAAATGGTGATGGGATTTCAAACCCAAGATCTATTGAGTGCTATTTCTCCTGATAATCCGGTTTACCTGAAACATGCCAGTGGTCATGCAGGATTTGCCAATGCCAAAGCAATGGAAATTGCAGGGATTAAAAACATCGATCCGGAATTTTCAGGAACTAAGGAAGTGGAAGGCGGAGAAATTATTAGAGATGAATTGGGTAATCCTACGGGAATTTTCAATGAAACTGCCATGAGACTAATCACTAAACACATTCCCAAAAAATCCATTGAAACTCATAAAAAAGCCATTGCTCTGGCTTCACAAGAGTGCCTAGAACATGGTATTACCAGCTTTCATGATGCTGGGGCAGACAGTCTGGATATTGCAGCATTTAAGGCCGTAGTAGAAGAAAACAATTTAAAAACCCGACTTTATGTAATGCTCAGTAGCGGAGATACTGCCCAACTCAGCAGATTTTATGAAACTGGTCCGCTGGTGGGTTATGGAAATAATCATCTGACAGTTCGTTCTATCAAACTTTATGTGGATGGAGCTTTAGGCTCTAGAGGGGCCTGGTTGTTAGAAGAATATGAAGACAGACCAAATCATTTTGGACACGAAACCACCCCAATGAACTTTGTTGAAAAAGTAGTGAATGAAGGATTGGCCAATGGTTTTCAGGTGTGTTCCCATGCCATTGGGGACCGAGCAAATCGGGAAGTCTTAAATACTTACGAAGCCGCTTTTAAAGCTAATCCTGAAAAAGCTAACAATCACAGATTCAGAATAGAACATGCCCAACATCTTACTGAAGCCGATATTCCAAGATTTGGTGAACTTGGTGTAATTCCAGCTATGCAGGCTATTCATATGAGTTCTGATCGTCCATGGGCAATCTATAGATTGGGATTGGCTAGAATTCAGGAAGGTGCTTATGTTTGGAAAAAACTTTTGGAATCAGGAGCCGTGGTGATCAATGGCACTGATGCTCCTGTAGAGCCTATTAGCCCTATAGCCTCCTTCTATTCTTCCGTTTCCAGGAAAACATTGAAGAAAGAACCAGAAGGTGGTTACGAGCCTTCACAGAGAATGTCGAGAGAAGAAGCACTGCGGTCTTATACCCTGGATGCTGCTTATGGAGCTTTTGAAGAAGATATTAAAGGATCAATTGAAGTGGGAAAACTGGCAGATTTTACGGTTTTCTCAAAAGATATCATGACTGTTCCCGAAGGTGAAATTCTGGATACTGAAATTCTTTATACCATTTTGGACGGGAAGATTGCCTACAAAAAATAATCTCCTGTGATACAAAAAAAGACTATTGAATTTAAAATTCGATGGTCTTTTTTCTTTCCTAATGCATTTAATTTCCGAGATTTGAGCCTATTAAAAGCAACTCTGTAAAACCAATGGAATTGAAGGATATCATCAGTCAGGAATTAAATGAAGCTAAAGTAACTTTAGACAATTTTTTAGCAGATAAAAATAACATTGCCACTATTGAAACCGCTGCAAAAGCTATTGTTTCTGCTATCAAAAATGGCAATAAAGTGATCTCTTGTGGAAATGGTGGTTCTCACTGCGATGCCATGCATTTTGCAGAAGAACTGACTGGAAGATACAGAGAAAACAGGCCTTCACTTCCGGCAATTGCCATTTCAGATGTTAGCCATATTTCCTGTGTAAGTAATGATTATGGCTACGATCATATTTTTTCCAGATTTATTGAAGGCTTGGGAAAAGAAGGAGATGTAGTACTGGGAATTAGCACAAGTGGGAATTCCAAGAATGTAGTGAAGGCTTTCGAAATGGCGAAAAGTAAGGGAATTACTAATATTTTATTAACCGGAAAAGATGGGGGAAAACTAGCTCCTATGGCAGATATAGAAATCAGAGTTCCACACTTTGGCTATGCAGACAGAATCCAGGAAATCCATATAAAAGTCATTCACATTCTGATTTTGTTGACAGAGAAGTTGATGTTTGAGGGGTGATTGATAGTAACAACTTTTCCAACACCTTCCCCTAACCACTTCCAGAAGGGGAAAACAACTTTACTTTATTAAATTCGCTTTATTCTTAAGCCAGGCCATACCTTAAAACAAGATAACACTATTTTTCACTATTTTAGGAATCCACTTTTTCAATATACGATTTAATCCTATTGAAAGCACACCTAATATAAAAGACATTACTCCTGTAAATAGGATTGAATTGTCAGTAAAGAAATAAAATAATACAAAACCTAAAATAAATGTCATCGAAAACATTAATACACTTTTCATAGTAATGTCGAGTCTAATAAAAAAATCGCTCCCTCACACATTCCATCTTTGGCCAAGAGAATAAACGATTATAATACCAACAAACTTTGTTTCCCACACTTGTATTTTTTAAATACTCTCTAAAATCTTCTTTAACCTTTCATAAGCTTCATCCCTGGCTTTTTTGTTGGCTTCGCTGGCGTTTGGAGCCTGTCCTGCTCTCATAAATCCATGCCCTGCTCCTTCATAAATGATCGGTTCGTAAACTTTATCTGCATTTTCCATCATTTTCTCTGACTCGGGAATGGTAGCATTTACACGGTTATCATTTCCACCATAAAAACCATAAACCGGAGCTTTGATATCCTCAATTTCTGCAGCATCTTTCGGCCCAGTTCCATAGAAAACAAGTGCAGCTTTTGACTTTTCATTATTAGTGGCAAATCTGAAGCACTGAGAGCCTCCCCAGCAAAATCCCATCACGGCTACTTTTCCATTTGCCGCTGGAAGTGCCCCAACATAATTGAAAACTTGTTCTAAGTCTGTGGTTACCTGCTCCGGGTTGAGCGCATAAATACCAGTTCTGGCAGCGTCTGAATTTTCAAATGATGATGTATTTCCCCCATCAGGCCCAGTATCTGATAATAAATCGGGAGCAATGGCAATGTAACCTGCTGCAGCAACCTGATCAGCCATACTCCTTGCCCAATCATTTAATCCTCTGTTTTCGTGAATCACCACTACGGCAGTAGCCTTTTCGGAAACTTCCGGATAGACTAAAAAACAATCAACTTCTCTATCTCCATATTTCACTTTTACCCACTCATGATGTCTGGGGGAATCTTCCAGACTTTTTATGATATGATCCTGATCAAAAGAAACTTGGGCAATTATTAGTAAAAATGGTAAAATAATGGATTTCATAGATACAATTTTTTTTAGGGAAAAGAAGGTTGTTCTTAAAGTTAGAGCACTAAATTTAATTAACCTCTTTTACATTCCCTAATCCATAAATTTCTCCACCTTTTTAAAGGGAAACTACAGCTTTGATAATTCCTGAAGCAGGATCAAGCCATTCTTCGAACTTTCCAATCATATCTTCAAAAGCAGCTCTATGGGTAATCCAAGGATTTGTATCAATTTTTCCTTCCTCAATCATATGGATAATTTGTTTAAAATCTCCCGGAAGCGCATTTCTGCTTGCCATTAAAGTCAGTTCTTTTTTATGGAAATAAGGATCATTAAAGGCAAAATCACCTTGGAAAAGACCGATAAAAACTACCCTTCCAGCTGAAGCTGAATATTCCAATGCCTTAGCCATAGAATGTTTATTTCCAGTGGCATCCAATACTACGGTAGGTAAATCTCCATTGAATTGTGCTCTCAAATCCGCTTCGGTTTGTTCGGTTCCTGCTACCACAGTTCCATCAATATTGATGGCTTCACTACTAAAGTCAAGCCTTTTTTTATTGATATCCATCACTACGGTTTTCGCTCCGGCAGCTTTGGCAAAAACAGCTGCAGACAAACCAATTGGTCCGGCTCCTACTACTAAAACATAATCTTCAGAAGTCACTTTTGCCCTGTTCACAGCATGACAGCCAATGCCCAAAGGCTCTACCAATGCCAACTGATCGTAGGATAATTTTTTAGATGAATGTAAATATTTGGCAGGCATTTTAATGACCTCTCTCATTCCACCAGCCTGATGCACTCCAAATACAGAAATATTTTCCCCACAATTGGTGAACCCCCTTTTCACA
>JAHQVQ010000310.1 GCA_019634305.1 Flammeovirgaceae bacterium
CCCTATTTCCTTACAGATGGGAATGAGCTTTTCCAACAAAGCTTCTTTTACGGGAAATTTATTATTCTCAAAATAGGTCGTATTTCCATTATAAACTTCCAGCAAAACAGCATCAAAACCTGTCTTTTTAACTTTTTCCAGATCTTTTTTCCAAAGCTCAATGGATTGTTCTTTTGGCCTTGCCCAAATCCAGTTTTTGGTATTTTTTTTAGCCAATGGATTAAAAGAGGCATTTTCTAAAAAATAAGGACTGGCAAATAAACCAAAGCTGGTTTTCCCAGCAATTTCAAGAAATTTTCTTTTGTTCATAATGTGTTACTTTTTTAATGTTGAACTCCAGCATTTTCCATCTTCCCTGATGTGCCAGACAGTTTGTTGGTCTATTATTGGAAATTTTATTTCAAATTTTGAATCCGAAGCTTTCATTTTTATATCCTCGGAAAAATCCTTTTCAGTTTCACTTTTAAGTGTTGCTAAAGCTGTACAATACTTTTTATATTTTTTAAAATAAGCTTTTTGCAAATAATATAATTGTCTCAATTCCCACTTCACTTTTTCATCCTCTTTAACAATAAAATCCTCCTCACCTTCCCCAACTGGTATTTCTGAAAACTGGACATATCCCCACATTTCTGGTTTATGCATGGCGATCGCTCCCTGAGGTGCCCAAACCCAATTGTATTCTGGAAGATTTTTGCCAGTTTCAGGATTCATTTTTTTAATATATTTACCTTCTTTCCATTCCGTATCCCAGTGAACCCGGGAGAAATTCACCCGCCATTGCTCCCCATTTTCAGGACTTTTTCGGGTTTTATAAAAATCCTTAAATGCTTTCCAGGGAATAGCCAGTTCCACACTCCATTTTTTATCATTATCCTCACCATTATTCAAAGTACCATCTAAATACACGCCTTTTTTCAAACCCTCAATATCCCATGAAGAATCAGCCGGACCCCCATCACGATAAGGCTTCTTTAACATTAAATCCCAGACGGTTCCCAAAGCATTTATCTCCAATTCATAATACTTATGAGTATCGCCATCAGGATCAATGAAAACCTCAAAATCATTTTCGTGAAAAATCACTGCATCTCTTTTTGTAATTTCACTCCAGATATGTGATTCTTCCAATTCACCTGCTATGTAGAAATAGTTTTCATCCCATAGCATTTTCATTTTTGTTTTAAATTTAGGGTCAGGATAATCTTTTCCTATAATATTGATAAATTCGGAAGTCCATGGAACATCAGCCCATTCTTCATCCAATCTTCCATCTATTGTCAATGGAGAATTTAGTTTATAACTCACATAGAAAGAATTAGGCATCATTTCCTGAGCCTTTAATAAATTGGGAATAAACATCCCAAAAATAATGATGGTACAAATAAAACAATTCCTCATTTTAATCATATTTTCTTCGATTTTAAGAAATTCATGCAACTTAAAGCTGGTTTAAGAAACAAAAATAGCATTTTAATATTCTATTTTGCCTATTTCATTAGAAATTACAAGGATCAGGAAATAAAAAAAGCATCCAGTTCGGATGCTTTTTTAGACTTTAAGGGATTGATCTATTTTCTTATAATTTATCCTCCAAGGCTTCCATTTTTGCAAAGGCTTCAGTATTTCCCAATTCAAATGACTTTTTATACAAATCATACGCTTCTTGAAGCGCTTCTTTTTTCTTCTTCGGTGCCAATTTGATTTTTGAAGCTACTTCCTCGGATTTTTCGGCTCTGGCAAAATAAGACTCTGCTTCTTTTTTCACTGCCTCTTCACCCAATGCTTCAATTTTTTCCTCCAGTGTCATTAACTCTTCCTGCTTTTTCTGAATAGCCAATTCCTGTGCAGCCAATTCTTGTTTTTGTAACTCCACAGTGGAAATTAACCCATCATTTTCTTCCTTAAACTTTTCCACCTGTGCACTTAATTCTACTATATTTTTCTCCTTTTCTTCTAGTGACTTTCTCAACTTACCAATCATAGCCGCAAGTGTTTGGTTTTTACCATCACTTTTTTCCAGTTTATCTTCCAATTCTTTAAGCTGATTCTTGGTATTTTCAATATTACTATTGATATTATTGAGCCTGTCATTATAATCTTCATAGGTAGTTCCCAATTCTAAATTGAAATTAAGCACATCCTGAGATGATTCTATCGAATCCAGCATAACATCGATTTCTCCAAATTGATCAAGCATAGTTGCATTAGCTACATTTGTGCTATCCAAAGAGGCTTGAGCCTTTGCTAATTCCGCTTTTAATCTTTCCTTTTCACCACAAGAATTTAGAAGGAATCCAATAGCCAAAAGGGTTAGAAACAAGATTTTTGATTGATTTTTCATAAGTTTTTAGTTTTAAGAAATTAAATGTTAGGAGTTTGAGTAAATTAATTCTAAAATTTCAGTATGATAAACAACTCACCATAATAACCCATGCATTTTAGTTAGTTCCTTTTTTTATCCTTGAATAAATACTAATTGCAAGTTCATATTTTTAAGGAACCATGCAAAAGATTCTAACAAATTTTAAAAATATGGGAACAAAAAAAGACCGAAGAATAAATCTCCAGTCTTTGTATCTTCTGAATCTAAAAATTTAATTAAGCCTTATTTTGAAGTTTAATTAAATTCAATGCAGACCCTGCTTTAAACCACTCAATTTGTTGGGCATTATAAGTATGGTTTAATTTGATGATATCTTTCGACCCATCAGCATGTACTACTTCTAATGTCAATTGTTTTCCAGGAGCAAACTGGTCCAAATCAAGGAAATTGAAAGTATCATCCTCCAGGATTTTATCATAATCAGCCTCAGTATCAAATGTTAAACCTAACATTCCCTGTTTTTTCAGGTTAGTTTCATGAATTCTCGCAAAAGATTTCACAATCACAGCTCTAACGCCTAAATGTCTTGGTTCCATGGCAGCATGTTCTCGTGAAGAACCTTCACCATAATTATGATCACCAACTACAATGGTTTGTAAACCAGCCGCTTTGTAAGCTCTTTGTGTAGCAGGAACTTCACCATATTCACCTGTAAGTAGGTTTTTTACTTTATTACTTTCCTGGTTATATGCATTCACAGCACCAATCAGACAGTTATCGGAGATATTATCCAAATGACCCCTGAACCTTAACCATGGACCAGCCATTGAAATATGGTCAGTAGTACATTTCCCAAATGCCTTAATTAATAATTTAGCACCGGTAATATTCTTACCATCCCAGGCAGCAAACGGCTCCAATAATTGTAGTCTTTTCGAATCAGGACTTACAACTACATCAATTCCACTACCATCCTCAGCAGGAGCCTGATAACCAGGATCCTCTACATCAAATCCTTTTGGAGGCAATTCCCAACCAGTAGGCGCATCTAATTTCACTTCTTCTCCCTTATCATTAGTAAGGGTATCAGTCATTGGATTAAACCCTAGATCACCGGCAATAGCCACTGCAGCCACAATTTCCGGAGAGGAAACGAAAGCGTGCGTATTTGGGTTACCATCAGCTCTTTTAGAAAAGTTTCTGTTGAAAGAGTGTATAATCGTATTTTTCTCCTGCTTTTCAGCACCAGCTCTAGCCCACTGACCGATACATGGTCCACATGCATTGGTAAATATCTTAGTCCCTAATCTCTCGAAAGTTTCGATGAAACCATCTCTTTCAATCGTATATCTAACCTGCTCAGAACCTGGGTTGATACCAAATTCAGCTTTTGGAACTAATCCTTTTTCTACAGCTTGTTTGGCAATAGAAGCAGCTCTGGAAATATCCTCATAAGAAGAGTTTGTACAAGAACCAATTAATCCCCACTCTACTTTTTCTGGCCAGTCATTGCTTTGGACCTCTTTTTTCATTTCTGAAACTGGAGTTGCTCTATCTGGAGTAAAAGGACCGTTAATATGTGGTTCCAATTCAGATAGGTTAATTTCAATCACCTGATCGAAGTATTTTTCTGGTTCTGCATACACCTCAGGATCACCAGTTAAATGGTCGGCTACTTTATCAGCAAGCTCCACAATGTCAGCTCTATCTGTAGCTTTTAGGTATCTTCTCATAGAATCATCATAACCGAAAGTAGAAGTTGTTGCTCCAATTTCCGCTCCCATGTTACAAATAGTACCTTTACCTGTACAAGATAATGATTCAGCACCTTCTCCAAAATATTCTACAATAGCACCTGTTCCACCTTTTACAGTAAGAATTCCAGCCACTTTCAAAATCACATCTTTAGGAGCAGTCCATCCGCTTAATTTCCCGGTTAATTTTACACCTATTAATTTCGGAAATTTCAATTCCCAGGCCATTCCTGCCATTACATCCACAGCATCAGCACCACCAACACCAACAGCTACCATACCTAATCCTCCAGCATTCACTGTGTGTGAATCAGTACCAATCATCATTCCACCAGGGAAAGCATAATTTTCTAACACCACCTGATGAATAATTCCTGCACCCGGTTTCCAGAAACCAATTCCATACTTATTGGAAACAGAAGAAAGGAAATTAAAAACTTCATTATTCTGATTCAATGATTCTTGTAAATCCTTGCTAGCTCCAATTTTAGCCTGAATTAAGTGATCAGCATGAACAGTTGATGGAACTGCTGCCTGACTTTTTCCAGCCTGCATAAATTGTAATAATGCCATTTGGGCAGTAGCATCCTGCATAGCTACTCTATCAGGTGCAAAATCAACATAAGATTCCCCTCTCTTGAATGCTTCTGAAGCATTTCCTTCAAAAAGGTGGGTATATAATATTTTTTCAGCCAATGCCATTGGTTTCCCAACCACCTTTCTTGCAACTGCAATTCTTTCATCCATGCGGCTGTATACCGCTTTAATCATTTCAATATCAAATGCCATAGTATCTTTACGAGATTAAATTGTATTTAAAAGTAACTAACCCGTTTTCGAGTACAAATCTACAAATAATAAGAAATCTTACTCACCTGTTAGGTTATTTAAAATATTTAAAAATAGTAAAATCCTAGATAATAGCAGATATGTACCCGATTATTAATAAATATTTTTTATAAATAGATTTAGATAATTAATCAGGAAATTCAAAATTAAGGAAAATTCTGTCTTGCTTACATTTTTCCTAAGTAGTAGTGGCATACTGCTCAAAAAAATCCACCATATTGCCACAACAGTTTGATATTAAGCTTGGTGTTGTGCGAATTTCAATAAAGTAATCCTTACAAATGTACATTTTATTATTTGAAATTGTATTTTAGGAAAGGCTCAGAAAAGTAGCTGTATTTTTACATGGTCTCAAAAAAATACTTAAATCATGTTTGCTTCCAATAAAAAGGATTTAAATCATTATGACACACTTCTATTTAATACCCTTGAAAAAGATAGTTTACTTGGATAACTTATCCTAAAAAACAGGAAAAATAAAAACAGACCTTACCAGAGACAAAGGATGGGAAATTCTTAAAGATTATTCTCTTACAGGCATAAGTATTATTTCTCTTGATGATACCTTGCTGGCAGTAAGATTGGAAAAAGGGGAAGGAGGAACCTCAGGAATGTTGGATGAATTGTATAAAGGTGAAAATGAACAATTAAAACCTCTTTATAGAATAGTAGAAAAATTTGTTTTAAATCTTGATGAAAAAATCTCTTTAAACGAAGAAGGAAAAATTATTCTCTGATTTATGCACAAAGGCAATTTATGGCTATAAAGCCTATTAAAGGCAAATTGGTAATAGGATTGACAGCTCCAGTCTCATTAAAAGCTGACTTTCCAGAAATAGACATCAACCAATTTAAACTGAATGAATCTTTAAACCTGGCTATTGTAATTGAAACTGAAGAAGAATTTGATTTTAATGTGAAGCAGGCAATTAAAGAAGCTTTTGAATTTGGCTAAAATAATTCGAATTTACGATAAGCTCAACTGGTATGATTTACTTCTTTCAACAGCCAACTAAAGGCTTCTTTCTCTAACACAAAATATTGAGATTCAGTGATGATAGAACCAACCTCCTGCACACCCTGCATGATAGAAATCCTGGCTATAAAATCATGACTTACTAAAAAAGCCTGCTTTTTTACCTCATTTTTAGTGTAAAATGGATAAATATTTTCAGCCATCCAGATTTGCATACTTGGTGAAATGGTAAAGATGAATTGCCTGGAATCGACTAATAAACGGGTGGGTAAAAATTGCTTTATCCCATTCGCCCAATACAACAACTCTTTTTTTAAAACCTCCTCAGTCATTTCCTCTGATTCAGGAAACCAGTTGGCTCTCAATAATGAGTTTTCCTCATAGAATTGAATAGAAATATTCGCACTTTTGTAAAAATCAAACATTATCAGTAAGTAATTTATAAAAATTAGTAGACGAAACTAACCAGATTAATGAAATCAAGAGCTATATTATTTAAATCTGGTTAGTAAAGGATGGCTGGCTAAATGTTATTTGTAAAATTAAAAGAAATTTCAATATATCCTATAGTAAAAAGATGGAAAAACATTCAATTGAATATGGTAATTCTTTTCTAAAAATAAACACTACTTTCCCTCTGGAAATAAAAGGGATGGAAGCCTCTCCCTTTAATATTTCAGGAGCAACCACCATTCCTCAAGCTTTGGAAAACCCAATTGCCTCAGCTTCTTTGTCTGTAATTGCGAAAGAAAAATTGTCCAAAAATAAGGAAGCTAAAGCTGTAATTGTAGTCTCTGATAATACCAGACCTGTTCCCTACAAGGGAAAAGGAGGTTTGATGTATCACATCATTAGAGAATTACTAAATGCTGGTTTTTTCCAGAACCAAATCACTGTGGTAATTGGAGCCGGTTCCCATAGAAATATGGATACTGCGGAAATAGAAGAAATGATGGGTTTGGTCAAATCTGGATATGGAGAAGTAAATGTAGAAAACCACGAATATGATAACGAGGATCACTTATTAGAATTGGGGCAGACCAGCACTGGTTCTTTGGTCAAGATTAATAAATTGTATATTGAGGCCGATCTGAAAATTGTTACCGGGCTGGTGGAAAGTCATTTTATGGCAGGGGCTTCCGGTGGCAGGAAAGGAATTTGTCCGGGAATTGTGGGAAAGGAGACTTTGAAATTATTCCATGGGCCAAAGTTTTTAAGTTCCACACAGGCTGCTGATTTAGTACTTGAGGGCAATCCTCTGAATGATGAAGCACTGGAAGTAGCACAAATGGCTGGTAGTGATTTTTTAGTGAATGTAACCATAGATGCCAATAAAAAACTCACAGGAGTATTTGCAGGCAACCTACTTGCAGCCCATCAGGAAGCAGTAAAAACTATAAAAGGTTATGTTACTGTTCCCCTTTCCAAAAAGTATGATATTGTAGTAATTCCAGCTGGGTTTGTAGGCATAAATCATTACCAGACAGCAAAGGCGGCTATTGAAGCGGCAAGAGCTGTAAAACAGAATGGGAAAATTATCATTGTGGCTAAGAATACTGATACTGATAAAGTAGGTGGTCCAGGCTATAGAAAAGCACTTTCACTGCTCAATCAGTATGGGAAGGATAAATTTATGGAAATGATAAAGGCTCCAAACTGGGAAATGATTCAGGAACAATGGCAAGTGCAAATGTGGTGTAAAGTGCTTGATGTAATTGGCGCTCCGGATAACTTAATTTATTGCAGCCTTGATATTGCCAGAGAAGAGTATGAAAATATTCCAGGAATTGCAGGGTTAGAATTTATTGTAGAAAAGAAAGAAGGGAAAAGTGATGTAGAACAAATGGAATTAATGCTGGAAAATGCATTGAATTTTGCTATTGATAATAGTGTAGAAAATCCTGAAATTTTATTGCTAAAAGATGGACCTTATGGTGTACCGGAAGTGAAAGGATAAGGAAAATATTGGTTTGGTGGTGGTTATTGCGAGAGTGTAAACTGCATTCTGTCTAATGGAAAAAAAGCTTAAATTTATTATCCACTTAGACATAATACAGAAATGACATCAGAAGAATTAGCAGCTTTACAGTCCAAGGCCCTATCGCAATTAAAAAGTGGCCAATCGTTA
>JAHQVQ010000311.1 GCA_019634305.1 Flammeovirgaceae bacterium
CTGGTTTTGAGTTAAAAGCCCGGCTATGTTGAAATACATGGATGCCAAATTGAAATAAATAGGATGCCCACATTTTATTCCTATTCTGTTTAAAATATTTCTAATTAATTTCTTTTAATGTCAGTTTGATTTTTTTGATTATCATGCTTAAAAAAAAATGATGATAAATAGATTAATAAGTATTTACCCATCTCGAATTCTGGTACTTAATTTTTAATCCCTAAATTTACGACTGAATTTTTTAGCTGTGAAATGAGTAAAAGTGTTCAATACATTTATAAGGAGGATAACCTTTCCAGATCGGAGGAAAATGTTTATAAAGAAACTGATCTGAAAACCCAGGAAATGCTGATCAATATTGGTCCGCAGCACCCTTCCACCCACGGAGTTTTGAGATTAGAAGTAGTAACCGATGGGGAAATAATTGTGGATGTAGTACCGCATTTAGGTTATTTGCACCGCTGTTTTGAGAAGCATGCTGAATCTATGGCTTATAACCAGACCATTCCCTATGTGGACAGGATGGATTATGTAGCCGCCATGAATTCCGAGCATATTTATGCTATGGGTGTAGAAAAGATGCTGGGGATAACCAATGATATTCCCAAAAGGGTAGAGTATATTAGAGTGTTGGTGGCTGAACTCAATCGTCTTGCTTCTCACTTTGTTGCTATTGGAACTTACGCCATTGATATTGGGGCTTTTACGCCATTTCTATGGATGATGAGAGATAGAGAGCATATTCTCAGGTTATTGGAATGGGTAAGTGGTTCAAGGATGTTGTACAATTATATCTGGGTAGGAGGGTTATATTATGATATTCCAGTCGGGTTTGAAGAAAGATGCAAGGAGTTTATTGATTATTTGAAACCGAAATTGCGGGAACTACAGGACCTGATTATTGATAATAAAATTTTTGTAGAAAGAACTGCCAATGTTGGTGTTTTACCATTAAATCTGGCTATCAATTATGGAATTTCCGGACCAATGTTGAGGGGAAGTGGTTTGAAATACGATCTGCGAAAAGTGGATGCTTATTCGGTTTATCCTGAGCTCGATTTTGATGTTCCCATCGGCAAAGGGGAAATGGGAACTACTGGAGACTGCTGGGATCGGACTTATGTAAGAATGCAGGAATGCTGGGAATCTGTAAAAATTATCGAGCAATGTATTGAAAGACTGACTACAGATTTAAAACGAACAAGAGATTTTGATCCTCAGGAAGCCGTTCCCAAGAAAATCAGACCGAAAAAAATGGACCTTTACTTCAGAGGGGAAAGTCCTAAAGGAGAACTGGGTTTCTATTTTAGAACTCAGGAAAATAAAGATATTCCTGAGCGGGTAAAAGTACGTTCTTGTTGTTTTGTTAATCTATCCTTGCTTCCGGAAATGGCCAAAGGAACTATGTTTGCGGATTTAATAGCCATCATCGGTTCTTTTGATTTTGTGATGGGAGAGGTGGATAGGTAAATTCCAATTACTTTATTTGGCTGGTATTTACATCAAAACTCCTGAAGGAGAATTGCTTTTATGTAGCAATAAGAATAAATAAAATTTCTTTAAGTTAAGAATAAGAGCTTGTTTAAAGTTTAAATTTGTGATTAAAATTGTTCAGTTTAAGGGTTTCAGGAAAGGATTTTATTTTTTAATAGCAGCGCTATTGTAAAATAAAATACTGATCTGAGGTCCTTGAATCGGACAGACCCTTCTGTGGGCGATTTTAACATAATATCTGAAATATAAATATGCTCTAGATAAAGAGAGTCATTTTTTCAGACTTTTAATTTCGAATAACCAATTCCTAAATAAACAACTCTAAAAAGAATACCTTGGCCAGAATCAGCATCATCACCAATACTTTTCCTCCAGAGCTTGGAGCTGCCCCATCGAGAATATTCGATATGGCAAAAGGGCTTATGGAAGCTGGGTATGAGGTGGAAGTGCTTACTGGGATGCCAAATTATCCTACAACAAGTGTTTATAAAGCTTATCAGGGAAAGATTTTTTGTAAGGAAATCATAGGAGGATTGGCTGTAAGAAGACACTGGATGTATGCTTCACATAGCGATAAATATATCAGCCGGTTTTTGAATATGACATCTCTGGCTTTTTCCATGTTGCTTTCACTTCCTCATTTGCTGCGGAAAAGACCGGATTATATCATTGTTCAATATCCACCGGTAATGGTGCCAATTTTTGCGTTGTTTGTTTCCATGCTTACGAAGTCGAAGCTCATTTTAAATGTTTCTGATTTATGGCCTATTGCCATCCATGAGTTGGATCTGATAAAAAAAGGAAAACTGTATAAAAGCCTTGAAAAATTAGAAAAGCTACTTTATAAAAAATGTGATTTTGCGTTAGTACAATCCAATGAAATAAAAGCCCATATTCAGACTAAATCTTCCAAGCCTGTTTTACTTTTCAGAACAGGTGTTGATACTCATCTCTTCCAACAAAAAAAGGACTATGCACGTGGGGAAGAAAAATTTAAAGTGATTTATGCTGGTGTGATGGGAGTCGCCCACGGGATTTTGCAATTATGCAAGGATGTGAACTTTAAATGGTATGGTGCAGAATTGCATATTTATGGAGATGGCTTTGAATACGAAAAAGTTAAAGCTTATCTTAAAAAATTTCCCGGGAAAGCAATCAAATTATTTAAAGCAGTTCCTCAGAAAAAACTAGCTGAACTAATGGTAGATTATGATGCGGCTTTAATTTCCCAGAAAAAAAGAATTCATGGAACGGTGCCATCAAAAGTTTATGAAGCACTTTCTGTTGGGTTACCAATTATTTTTAACGGGGGAGGAGAAGGTGCCAAAATTGTAGAAGCAGCTGGAGCTGGTCTTATTTCCAATCCTGTAAGACCAGAAGAACTTATTGCTAATATGAAAAAGATGATTGCTGCAAGATCAGCAAGTCTTTCAGCAATGGGAGACAGAGGCCGAAAAACTGCGGTGGCGGAATTTGATCGAAAAAAGCAAATCGAAAGTTTGATAAACGCCTTAAATACCTTAGACTTGAAAGGAGAATTAATAGATCCTGACGAATATGTTGAAGGTTTTTTACAAGAATGAATCCTCTTTTGAAATAGAGAAGGCAAATGATCTCCTGAAAATTGATGGAGCGTTATTTCCTGCCGATGTGCAAAAAATTGGCAAAAATCGCTATCATATCCTAAAAGATAACCAGTCTTATAATGTGGAAATTATTTCTTCGGACTTTAAGTCCAAGGCATTTGCCATTAAGGTAAATGGAAACATCTACGAACTAAAAGCTAAGAATCAGCTTGACCTGCTTCTGGAAAAACTGGGGATGAATAATGGTGCTGAGCAAAAAGTAAATGAGATAAAAGCCCCGATGCCAGGGCTAATTCTTGATGTTTTGGTGAAACCAGGAGATACAGTAGCCAAGGGTGATAAAATATTGATTTTGGAGGCGATGAAAATGGAGAATATGTTGAAATCTCCAGGAGATGGTGTGTTGAAATCTATAGAAGTGAAGGTTGGACAAAATGTGGAGAAAAATCAGGTTTTGGTAAAGTTTGAGTAATGAGATGAGCTTTCGCTTGCTTAAAATTTGTTTTATTCAATACTTTTAGCTTCACCAGAAAATGAATAGCAGCGAAGTTAAATTGAACTTTTGTCCTTTTCCAGTCGATGAAAAAGGACGGTAGCGGCCGACCGTGAAAAAATATTTGCCTTCAAAAAGGTTTTCCGAGATTGCTATTCCATTATCTGGAATATTTTTCCACTTTGGACTTGAAAGAAATTTTCTGTATCTATATCTTTTTTACACACTATTTTTGAAGGTATTTTACTTTTTAATTTACAATTTCTTAACAATCAAATTTTCTAAGAACGAAAGATTAGTAATTTATATGTTAGCACCTTATTTTGATAAAGAGAAAGTTGAAGTTGGTTTGGATGAAGTTGGGAGAGGTTGCCTTGCTGGGCCTGTGGTAGCTGCTGCGGTTATTCTTCCTAAAGGTTTTAAAAGTGACATTCTCAACGATTCCAAAAAAGTTACCAAATCTAATAGAAATAAGCTCCGATTGGAAATTCAGGAAAAAGCTTTGGCTTACTATGTGGCAGAAGTTTCCCATGAAGAAATTGATAAAATTAATATCCTGAATGCCTCTTTTTTAGCCATGCATTTGGCTTTAGATCAGATAAAAATACCATTCGATTTGTTATTGGTAGATGGCAATCGCTTTAATCCCTATAAAGATGTTCCTTTCGAATGTATAATTAAGGGAGATGGGAAATATGCTTCTATTGCTGCAGCATCTATTTTAGCGAAAACCTACCGAGATGAATTGATGGAAGATTTGGCCAAAACCTATCCCGGATATGGCTGGGAAACTAACGTAGGCTACCCTACCAAAGCGCACAGAGAAGGAATCAGGGTACTTGGGGAAACTCCCTTGCATAGAAAGTCGTTTAAGTTGTTACCAGAACAACTAGAAATAAACTATACTAAATGATTAATGTATTAAATCGCCTTCCTTCTTTCATTAAGTCCAGATTAAACAAATCAAGGTCAGTGGCACTTGTCCTTTCTAGTGGTGGAGCCAGAGGGCTGGCTCACATCGGTGTAATTGAAGAATTACTAAAAAATAACTATGAAATAAAGTCAATAGCTGGAACTTCCATGGGAGCGGTAATTGGAGGAATTTATGCTGCAGGGAAACTTCAAGAGTTTAAAGAATGGGCCTGTTCTGTGGATAAGGTGAAATTATTGAGATTGGTGGATTTTACTTTTAGTTCCCAAGGTTTTATTCGTGGAGACAGAGTGCTGAATGAAATCAAAAAAATGGTGGGTCATATCCATATTGAGGACTTAGAAATTCCCTATGTGGCAGTGGCAACAGATATTAAAGAACAGGTAGAGGTAGTTTTCAGAGAAGGGGATCTCTATGAAGCTATTCGTTCATCTATGGCTATTCCCACAGTTTTTACCCCAAATATTGTGGATGGAAAAGAACTGGTAGATGGTGGTATTTTGAATCCCTTGCCCATGGATTTGGTGAAAAGAACTCCAGGGGATTTATTGGTTGTAGTGAATGTAAATCATAATGGACCACTTCCTAAGCCTATAATGAAAAAAATTGCCAAAAAAGAAAAAAATGGTTGGTTCGGGAGTAATGGTAGTGGAAAAACTAAAGACAAAAAGCTAGGCTATTTTGATCTTTTAATGCGCTCTTTCGATCTTACTCAGGATAGGCTTTCTGATTTAATCATTGAAAAACATCAACCTGATATTTTAATCAATATTTCCAGAGAATCTTCAGGGTCTTTTGAATTTTATAGAACAAAAGAATTGATAGAAATTGGGAAAGAAGCTTTTGCTAAAAGAGTCATCAAAAAACATTAAGCGCCTTTCTGAATTTAAATTTCATACAAATATTCTCCAAACCTCTGCTGTTTTTCCCGATTGTTCTAACTTTGCTTTTTTAGAATTGTATTTAGCAAAACTCAAGGCAATGAATATTGGAGATAAAGTAAGAAGCATTGATGGAATTGAGGAAGGTGTAATCACCACTTTTTTACAGGGAAATACAGTGGAAGTGGAAATAGAAGATGGCTTCAGAATTCCCTTTGAATGCACAGATTTAGTAATTGTATCCTCTCAGGAAACTAAGGAATTTGGAGATAAACCTGCTCCAGTTGTGGAGAAAAGACATGGAATGGCTACTGAAATAATAGCAGAAAAAGGACTATATCTTGCCTTTACTCATTTCAATGACAAGTTACTTGAGGTTCATCTAGTCAATAATACAGACTTACATATTCCATTTATTTTTGGAGAAGAAAGCGAAGGTGTTTATACGGGAATTAGTGCTGGTGGAGTTTCTCCTAAGTCATCCAAGAAAGTAAATGAGGTAAATATTGATAAGTTTGAAAAATGGCCTTATTTCCATGTTCAGGCTATGTTTTTCAAAAAAGGAAAATTTTCTTTTAAAGCGCCTTTGGTCAAGAAAATGAAATTTAAAGCAGCAGCCTTTTTCAAAAGTAAAAAAGCTGCTCCCATTCTAAATAAAGAAGCTTTCTTATTTCAAATAGATGAAAATTATAAGGAAGTTGTTCCAGAAGAATTGAAATCAAGTTTTTTCAATCAATCTTCAGAATCTAGTGAAAAGGAAAGACTTTCGAGAAAGAGTGTTTTGAATAAAGAAGTTGATTTGCATTGGGAAAAGTTGGGAAAGGGCAAACATGGAATTGCTCCGGAAAATATCCTTGAAGTACAAATAGAAGAATTTGAAGCAAGGCTGGACGATGCAATTTTTAATGGAATGGATGAAATTACTTTTATTCATGGTGTTGGAGCTGGGACTCTTCGAGCGGAAATTCAAAAGCGTTTGAGCAAACATCAGCATGTGGCATATTTTAAGGATGCACAAAAAGAGAAGTTTGGTTATGGGGCTACTTTGGTGAAAATTAAATAAATTGGGTGCTGGAATTATTTTATTGTGAGGAGATTTTTGTCTTACAATCAGTTAGTTCCAGTAAGAATTTTTAAAGTAACCAAAAAACAAACTCCAAACTAATGAACCAAGCCAAAAGAATTATTCTATTCCTTCTTTGTTTAGTTATTTCCAATTTTTGTTTTGCTCAGGAAAAATCTTCTGACAAATTAAAACTTGGAGTTGTAGGGCTAACTCATGCCCATGTTCATTGGATTTTGGGTAGACCAGATAAAGGAGATGTAGAGTTGGTGGGAATAGCTGAACCGAATAAAGATTTGGCCACCAGATTTTTAAAACAGTATAAGCTTCCCATGTCATTATGGTATCCTACCTTGGAGAAAATGGTCGAGAAAACCAAGCCGGAAGCCGTTTGTGCTTTCAATAGTATTTATGAACATCTGGAAACGGTAGAATTTTGTGCTCCTAAAGGCATTCATGTGATGGTGGAAAAGCCATTGGCGGTAAGTGTGGAACATGCTGAAAAAATGGCAGCATTAGCCAAAAAACATAAAATTCATTTGCTGACAAATTATGAAACTACTTGGTACGCCAGTCATTATAAGGCTTTTGAAATGATTCATTCAGAAAATGCCATTGGGGAAATTCGAAAGGTTGTTATTCATGACGGGCACCAGGGACCAATTGAAATTGGCTGTAATCAGGAGTTTTTAAACTGGCTTTTAGACCCTAAACTGAATGGGGCAGGGGCATTGACTGATTTTGGTTGTTATGGAGCTGATTTGATGACTTGGCTAATGAAAGGCGAAAGGCCTACTTCTGTGATGGCAGTCACGCAACAAATAAAGCCAGATATGTATCCCAAAGTGGATGATGAAGCTACTATTGTAGTGACATATCCTACTGCTCAGGCGATCATTCAGGCTTCATGGAACTGGCCATATAGCCGAAAGGATATTGAGATTTATGGAAAAACAGGCTTCATTTATGCCGACAAAAAAGAGGAGATTCTTTTAAGGACAAGGGAGCAAAATGAAAAAGAACAGGTCCTTAAAACTCAAAAATTACCTGAAAATGCTAATGATCCATTTGCATATTTTGCCAGTGTAATTCAAGGAACTATTTCACCAAAAAATGACTTATCTTCATTAGAGACCAATATGATTGTAATGGAGATTTTGGAAGCCGCCAAAATTTCTGCTAAAGAGGGAAAAAGAGTCGATTTAGAGTAGTTATGCATGATTTTTTGTCATTTTAAAAAAAGTCAATTTGACATAGATATGACAATTTTTCTCAACTAAAAAATTGGTATAAGACTTGATTTAAATTTGTTGTTTTTGAGCATTTTTGAATTTTTTTCTTTCAGGAAATCGGCTTTTTTTAGAATGTGTTTTTTGAAAAGCCTAAACATAAAAATGGTCAGTAATTAGGTTTTTTTAATCGCTTTTTCCGCAAGGAAATTAATTTTCGATGTGCTCTTTAACATTGTTTTTTTACAACCAAAGTTGGATTAAATTTATTTTTAACTTAAACAAAGGAGGTA
The DNA here is from genome assembly GCA_019634305.1 of Flammeovirgaceae bacterium. Taxonomy (GTDB): domain Bacteria; phylum Bacteroidota; class Bacteroidia; order Cytophagales; family Flammeovirgaceae; genus Flexithrix. The sequence continues at coordinate 7,971 of JAHQVQ010000311.1, forward strand.
ATTATGACACTGATGAAAAAGGAGAACACGCTCTCTCCTAGCTTCTCGAGATTTTTTGATGATTTTTTTAAAAACGAACTTTATGAATGGGGGCACAATCATTCTTCTGCAACTGGCACAACCATCCCAGCAGTAAACATTAAGAAAACTAATGACCATTTTGAAGTGGAAATGGCTGCCCCGGGAATGGAAAAAAAGGATTTTAAAATTGAATTGAATGGAAACCGATTAAGTATTTCCTCAGAAAGGGAAGTCTTAATCAATGAAGGGGAGGAACGCAATTATGTGAAAAGGGAATTCAGTTACCAATCTTTTGACCGATCATTTAC
>JAHQVQ010000312.1 GCA_019634305.1 Flammeovirgaceae bacterium
CTTAGTCTGTCTTCCTTCTCTATTGACCCAAGTAAATTCAATATTTCCTTATATTCTTCAGGCCTCGAAACAAACAAAAACGATAATAGTATTTTTATTTTCTTTTTCTCTTCTTCCAATGCTTTTTGAAGTGCATCCAGTAATAAATTAAATCCCCTTTTTTTATTTAAAAGGATAATTGCATTATGCAACCAAAAAATTTGTCCGAATAGTTTTTCAACCTGATCAGTTACCTGGTAAAAATCTTCTTTTAATTGCGCTTCAAAACCTGCTATTTTTAGTGCATTTAGCGCTTCAATCTTTAAATCAAGCCAGGGAAATTTCACAACCCACCAGAGAATCTCAGAAGCTTTTCCTCCTCCAATTTGCCCACATACCCTACACAACCTCAACATAAACCGCTCTTTAGTGTGTTTGTACATCCCAAACTCCTCATTAATTAGCGGCAATGCATCCTCCTTGTATTGTACTAGAGAAAGAATAGCCTCATTATAATAATGTCCTGTCTTTATCATGGATATTAAAAAAGGAATAAAAATTCTATCCTGTAATTTACCAGAAACTAAAGTAGCCTTTCTCACTACTTTTTCGTTTTCATTTTCGAGAAATCCTAAAACCACATCACAATATTCGCTTTCATTTAGTTCTTCAATTATTTCCAATGAAAGAATTTGATCATTCACCTCAGTAGAGCCAATTAATAAGAATAATTTTTCTTTTGCCTTATTTTTTTGTTCCTCTGAACCAAATTTGATCAGACTCAAAATTGCCGCTCTTTTTATTGGAGATTGTGGGTCATCGATATAATAATTTATTTCTTCAATAGCTTCTTTCTTCAATATTGAAAAAGTCTTTATTGCAGCTGCTTTTACATTAGGGGTTATTTCTCCATTTTGCCTGATAATCTTTAATATATTTTCTTTCTGAGTTTCTAAATGAAGGGCTTTAATTTTTTCTATTACATGAATTTGTACTTCTTCGGAAGGATGAGAGAGTAAAAGCGTTAATCGTGCGTCAATATGAGTTGGATCAAATCTATGCAACAACTCTATCGAATAAATAACAGCTTCGGAATGATTGGCTTCCAATTTACTTTCTAATATTTGTAGAATATCCTTATCCTTAATAGCCAATTCAGACCCCTCTAATGACCTGGCTTCAAGAGCACTTTCAAATATTTTAATAAAATTTTGATGATTAACTATCAAGGTTAGTAACCAAAAACCGATGGAGATGAGCAGGAAATATTGAAGCTCGTAAAAATTAAGCGTAGCATTGAATTGGGTAAAAATCAATATCATTGCGGCAATCAATATTCCAATTGGTTCAATAAATGTCTTTAAAACAATAAAACTGTGAAGACGATAAGGCTTAATAATTGGCTCAAAAAGTGAAATAAATACAGGCTCATTTAAGGAATACTTAAAAACCATAAAAATTAAGGCAAGCGCACCAAAATGCAACAAAGAATGTCCACCCTCTCTTTCGGCTAATCCATTAAAATAAAAAATAAGTACAAAAACAATGGTAAGCATTACCGGTAATACATATAACGCTGTCCTTATACCTATTTTCCCGACTACTTTTTTGGAAAATACAAATTTGATGATAAAAGTAGAAATGCAAATAATACTGAAGAAGTACCCTAAATATTCGGCTATCCCCTGACTTGTTCGGATTTTCAGCTGTAAATCATTGATGAAGGAAAAGTCGATTAAAATTGCAGTTAAGGCAATTACAACTGATAAAACAGAAAGAATTCTTAAGTATCTATCTCCAAAATAAAATTTAAAAACATTAGTTTCTGGCTCAATTTGAACATTTTCCAGTGGTTGGCTAATTTCTACAGTCGCAAATTCTGGTTTGTTTAATATACGGTTTAAAAAATAGAGAGAAACCAGAATACAGCATGCAGATACTAAAATTATGGAAGGTAGATCCAACACCATTATTAGTGAAGTGATAGATAAGTACCCAATAAATCTACCGGGCAAATCCCCTGAAGCTGTCCATCCCAATAAGCTGCTGCTATGCTTCAAATCAAATAATAAGGAAGATAATCCGAATGCTTCCAGGTGGAACATCAGGTATACAATTCTGTACATCACCATCAGAAAAAACAAGTACCATACTTTAGAAATTGCCAATGCTCCAAAATACATCGAAAGTATAAAAAGAAACATTCCAAAGATAACAAATTGAAATAACCTTTCTTTTTTAACAACCTGAGTAAGAAGATTATAGAGCCTTCCTGTTACCAAATAAATAATTGCAGTAAATAGATATACAAAAGGCAGGTTTTCAGCAGAAACTTCAGCAAGGAAAATAGCATTGGAAGCGATGAAAAATAAAGCAAGCCCTGCACCTACAAAAAATTGATGCAAAAACAAAGAATTGATAAACCACCCATTCTCCTTTTTTATCTTAAATGCCTTAATAAAAACACTGTTCATTTTACCTTAAAATAACCAAATGATTTTTTCCTATTTCAACTTCCAAAATTACCTATTTGCTAATACTCCACATTGTAAATGAATTGAATGAGGCGCACCATCAATTAATTCATCTAAATATATAGGTTATTGATTAATCCTACAATTAAGGGGAGAGAATCAATCAAAATTTGACTTTTTTAAACAATGTATAGTCTGACATGTTTCGTTTCAAAAATCAAAAAGTTATGAAACATATTATTTTAGGCATCTTGTTTTTGGCAAATTGTGCTTTTTTAAGAATTCCTAATCATCCAGATAAAAATGAATTACAACTGGTAATTAAAGATATTAAGCAACATTCTGGGAAAATAATGATTGCTGTTTACAATCAGGAAGAGACTTATCTGGACGTAATCTACAAGGCAATCACTTCTCCTGTAGACGCTGATGTATTGAATATCAATATTCCAGACTTACCTGCTGGGTTTTACGTCATCAGTATTTTTCATGATGTGAATGATAATAATGAACTTGATACTAATTTTATCGGTATTCCCAAAGAACCATTCGGGTTTAGCAATAATGTTTTGGGAAAATTCGGACCTCCTAGTTTTTCCAAAGCTAAAGTAGAAGTTGGGCCAGATAAAAAAACTATAGTGATAGACTTAAGATAAGGTAAAATATAAAATCAAATTTCCTGGACTAATTCAATAAAGTGAGGGATAAAAATTATTAGCCCAATACTTCCAGAAAATATAACTGCCAGAAATACCGAAGCAGCTGAAATATCTTTCACTTTTCCCGCCAGTACATTATACTCTGGACTAACCAAATCAACCAATTTTTCAATAGCAGTATTAAAAGCTTCTGTTATCCAGACCAGCCCAATGGCCAAAATGACCCATAACCATTCCATGACATCCAACTTAAATAAAAAAGCCAAAATAAGAACAATCATCCCCACAGGAAAATGGAAATAAAAATTATGATCCTGGCTGAGCAATTTTATCCCAGCAAAAGCATGTTTGAAGCTTTTTAGCTCTTTGATTAAATACTTTATCATCGTTTATTATAGTGGGTAATCAAATTGGAATTCAAGAAATTTTGAGTCGAAGCCCAGCAATTTTTTCCAGCTTAAGTTGAAGTTCCTTTGCAAATTTTTCTCTTACGATCAACTTCATCACGCAATCTTGTTCAAAATACTGATCTTCTATTTTCAAATCAAAATCTTTTACCAATTTCATTACCTCATTCATTTGGGGATATTCAAATTCAACCCTAAACCTTTTCTCCAGATACTTAGTAATGATTTCAGCATTTCCCAAAGCATCATTCGCAGCTGCTTTATAAGCAGTAATTAATCCCCCAACACCCAGCTTTGTACCCCCAAAATACCGAACAACTACTACCAGCACATCTGTAAGTTCTTTGGATCGAATTTGACCCAATATTGGCGGACCTGCTGAATTCCCAGGTTCTCCATCATCATTTGCTCTATAATTAGTTTTGTCTATTCCCAATATAAATGCAAAACAATGATGACGGGCATCATAATACTGTTTCTTTAAGTCTTGAATGGCAGATTTTATTTCCTCTTCATTAGAAACAGGATAAGCAAAAGCATAAAACTTACTTCCTTTTTCTTTATAAACTCCTTCTGAAATTGTTTTGATTGTAAGAAACGAATCCTCCTCCATTTATTAAAAACTTATTGGATAATAGCAAAAAGTGTTATTTAGCGATTAACAACAGCTTAAAATTGGTAATTTCTATTTCATTAGAGTGGCTACTTCAATGCTGGGAGAAGGCGGAATTGCTTCCAATTCCAAATCCCAGTTTTTATTAGGCTGATCTCCCATCTGAAATTCCAAAACTCCCCCCAAGATAAGATCTTTGTGCGTGATATAAGGTTTCCTGTATCTTTTTCCATTTAAGAAAACCGCCTGAATATATTTATTTTCCCTGCTCACATTATTAGCGATAATATCTAGTTTTTTATCTTCATCAAGCTCAATACTAACTTTTTCAAAACTTGGAGATCCAAAAAAGTAAAGTCCATCCGAAGGATTAACCGGATAAAAACCCAGTGAACCAAACACATACCAGGACATCAGTTGGGAATAATCACTCTCATTGTTTTTTATCCCAAAATTAATTGGATAAAAAGTGATCATTATTTTCCTCACCAATTCTTGAGTTTTCCATGGTGTACCTGCAAAATCATATAAAAATGGCATATGTTGCACCCTCGGGTTCAGATGATTGTATAAACCGGGAAAACTACTGATTAATGAATCGGAAGAGGTAGCAGGTTTTACATAAAAAAAGGAATCCAGCTTTATATTAAAATTTTCAGAACCTCCAATAATATTCACTAATCCGGCAAAATCATGTTTTATTCCGAAAGTATTTTCCCAACTTTTTTCTATTGAGGAAAATGGTAACCAGTTAGCAGCAACTAATGCTTGCTTTAGTTGTTTTTCTTCACCTTCTACAATGAACCCTGAAACAGTATCAAAATCAGAGAGATAACTGGTAGACTTTCCCAGGTAGTTTAAATAATCATTATCCCTATTCAATGCACCGGCATAAGCAGCAACACACCAATTGAGATAAGAATGATCCACAGTATTTATTCCTGGTTTAGTACTTTTTTTATTCCCTATAATAACAGGCTTGTTCATCCCTACATAATTATCATACTTTCTGGCTTGGGATTTAATAGTTTGGTAAGCCTTTTCAACATCAAAATCTCCAATTCCCTTTAAATAGGCTTCTGAAAGAATAGAGACAGCACTAAACTTTCTTTTCTTATGTAATTCTCTACCGAACAAAGTATTTTCAGGTAATCTCCCTTTCATTACATAATAATCCAGAATAGAGGTAGAAATTTCATTTGCCTTTGTAGGATTAAGGATAGTTAATAGGGTAAAACCTGAATTTGAAATTTGGGTTAATGGGAAAGTACAATATTGATCATTTTGCCACTTGGCAGGATTTACATTACCTTTTTGATAGTTATTATAACTACCATCAAAATCACTACAAACTACCGGAGAAAGTAAATTTTGATAAATCCCTGTATAAAAAAGCTTTTTCGACAAGGTATCAGAAGAAGTTACTTTCATTTTGCTGAGTTCCTCCTCCCAAACCCCAAGCGCAGCTTTCCTTATTAAGTCAAAATCCCAGTGGGGAATTTCCTGCTGAATATTATTAATAGCCCCTTCTATATTTACATAGGAAAAACCCACCTTCACCAAAAGGTTTTCCCCCTTGTCCATGGAATAATTCAAAACTAACTTCGTGTTTACCCCCTTTGTTATCTTCGGTCTTCCCACAGCAAAACCATTTCTATACATTTTATAATCCTTCCATGGTTTAGAAACCTGGATGGCAAAATAAATTTTATAATTCGCAACCAATCCAGTTAATTCCCTAAAACCAGTAATTAATGAATCACCTGCTATTGTAAATACTGTGGCTTTAGGTTTTACCTGGTTATTGGCAAACCCAAGATCAAATGATAGAAAAGAATTGCTATCTGCTGGAAATGTATATTTATGCAGCCCCACCCGCTTAGTTGAAGTGGCTTCGGCTCTAATCTTAAAATCATTCAAATGAACTGAATAATATCCCGGTTCTGCTTTTTCCTTGGTATGTGAAAATGAAGAAAAAGTTTTCCCAGCATGTTTTATTTCCCCCTTTTTACTATTTCCCGCCATCGAAAGTAGATTACCTAAATCAGTGACAGGTTTTCGGTTAAGATGAGTGTGGGTAAACCCAAAAAATGTTGAATCACTCAATTGATAGCCAGAACTTCTATTTACTCGCTCAATGCCTGTTTCCGGACTGACCTGCACCATTCCGAAGGGTAAAGTAGCTCCGGGAAAAGTATGTGCTCCAGTAGTTCCTGAAAATTGATCTACAAAGGAAGTATAGCGTTCCACCTCCACTACTTCTTCACGTATTTCTTCTACGTCAACAGGAGGGGAAGTACAACTATAATTACAACAGACAAAAAGAATTAGAACAAATAAATATCGCATAGTAGCAACTATCCTATAGTTCTCCACGTCACAAACTAAAATTATTAATAAAAAAATATGTTACAAAAATAGCTTCTACTTTATGGTAAACCCCTTTTGTTTAAAATAGAAAATTGCAATTAGTGACGGGGTGAACTATATAATTTGAGCAGACTTAAAAATTGAGTATAGTATTGGTAAATTTCAGAAACATCCTTTACTTCCGCCAAAAAATATTTTTCGGAGGCAAAGCTAAACTATTCAGGGTTAACCAAGCCAACTTCAAAAAGTTAAAATATTATTTATGCAATATAACCTTCTATAGATTATTTTGCCTTTCAATATAATTCTTGTTTAAATTTCTTAACAATTCAATAGTTTTAGGATTTTATATCTTTTTCGGCCTGTTGTTTACTAATGAATATGCCAAGTTGCTCAATAAGATGATTGGAAATACCTGTATCCTCCTGATTCTCTTCAAAGTAGCTTCTGGTTTCCTCTACATAATTGATAAAACCATCTCTGTCTTTTTTTTCAATGATGTCATAAAGATTATTTACCTCTTCTTTAAAAATTTTCAGAACTTCTAACACAAACTCATTGTACATCTGGATATCGGCATAAAGACGAGGATCCTGTAAAACATATCTGGAGAAGAAAATGAGGAAAATTCTGTATGGCGGAGATGAAAAGTATTTTATTCTTCCCAGCGAACTGCCTACATTTTTCAAAGCTCGTGCACTCACAAATACATTGAAATGATTTAAACCCTGAACCACACCCATAATTTTATCATGCTTTATGTAGTCAAGGTCGTATAATACTGCTCCTTCTTTTAAAAGCAATTTGGTGAGATGTGGAATGAAAAAATTGGAGCCATCAGAATAATTAAACAAGACAACCTGACCCTTAAGTTTTTTTATTCTTTGTGAAAACATAGGGTGAATGGAATGGAATTCACAGGCTACTTCCGGATAGTCTTTCTTTAATGATTTGTATTTATCTATTACAAACTTTTTTACACTACAAACCTCCAGCAATATTTTCCCATGAATGTAGGGATATACCTCTTCCAAAACACTAGCCATTGCCGAAATCGGAACACTTATGACGATGATATCACAATATTCCACCATTTCCCTATTAGTTTTGAAATCAGTTTTCCCAGTTCTGGAAGTTGAATAAGCCTTGAATCCATGCGTGCTAAAAAACTTCACTAACCAGGTTCCCAAACCTCTCGAACCTCCCACTACACCTACTTTAAGGTCTTTATATTTCATGAAGACTTGTTTTTACAGTATAATAATTTCTTTAAATAATTTTCTGTGCTCAAAACTCCTAAAGATTTTCTATTTTTCAAATTTTCAGAGATTTAAAGTTAAGAAAAAACTAAACTGACCTAATTTTACAGCAAAATTTAGGTTTAACATATATTTGTTGTAAAATTTATTTCTCTAATACAATTTGAAAAGCATCCTTTGGGCAATTTATTTATTCCCAATCATTGCTTATATTCTTAAATCACACAATTATTAGCACATGTATTCTTTCAAAAACACAGTCAAATTATCCATAATCATTTTACTTTCCTCTTTGCTAATTTTTTCCTGTAAGCCACAAAAAGAAGCTCCTCTTCCAGGCGAAGCGGTAATCACTGAAGTAAAAAGTGAATTTGCTCCTGATAAAAGAGTAGCTCTTTTTGATATAACAAGTACTTTAGAAAATGGAAAGTTGTCATTGAATGGTGAAACAAATCTTCCTGAAGCGCTAAAAAGCCTTACTGCAAAACTTGAACAACAAGGCCTTGCTTTTGAGAATAATGTTCAACTACTGCCAAGTGAAGAACTTGGAGAAAACACTTTTGCCATAGTCAATATTTCTGTAGCTAATATCCGCTCAAAGCCTAAACACTCAGCCGAATTGGCTACCCAGGCTATCTTGGGAACTCCTTTAAAAGTCTTGAAAAAGAAAGGAAGTTGGCATTTGGTGCAAACGCCCGATAAATATATCTCCTGGGTAGATGCTGGTGGGATTTTACTGACCAATAAAGCACAGCAAGACGCTTGGATTGCCACTGAAAAAGTTATTTTTTTGGCAGAATATGGCGCTGCTTTTTCCGAAACTGACCCAAAATCTCAGAGTGTTTCCGATTTGGTTTTGGGTAATATTTTAAAACTGGAAGAAGAATCTGGTGACTTTTATAAAGTTGCCTTTCCCGATGGTAGAACTGCTTTTGTAGAAAAAAATAAAACCGAGCTTTTCGAAAATTGGCTCTCTTCACTTCATGCTACAGAAAACAGTCTGGTGGAAACTTCCAAGTTATTTATGGGAGTGCCCTACTTATGGGGGGGCACTTCTTTTAAAGGTGTTGACTGCAGCGGATTTACCAAGTCTGTCTATTTTTTGAATGGATACATTTTGCCAAGAGATGCTTCTCAACAAGTTTTCAGCGGGAAGCTAATAAATACTTCCAACGGCTTTGATGACTTGAAACCCGGTGATTTACTATTTTTCGGAAGGAAGGCTACACCAGATTCTAAAGAAAGAATCATCCATGTGGGTATGTGGATTGGTAATAATGAATTTATACATTCTTCCGGCAGAGTTCGTATCAATAGCTTTGATAAAAATGCTGATAATTTTAATGAATATGAGTTGAACAGGTTTATCAGAGCCAAAAGGATTTTGAATAATCCCGATGAAAATAAGCTAAAACTGGCCAAGGATTTAAAAATGTCTTCCTGATTTTGAGTACATTCAGCATGTTGATGGCTTTACTGTCTGGAATGATGAATTTGTTATTCCAGACAATATTTAAGTTCAAAACATTCGACTACCATTTCAAACAGTTTATTTTTAAAATTTCTCTTTTATTTTTATTCAAAATATTTCCTTTGGTCAGGAAAGGATGATTACTCAGTATCATATAATCAAAAGAGGAGAAACTTTGACCTCTATTGCCAAAGCCTATAATGTTCCTGTGAATACCCTTAAGCTACAAAAAAAATTGGCAGAAGAAATGAATATTTAAGACCGGGAAGTAAACGAAGTAAACTTATCATTAGGAAAGTAAAAGTGTTGCTAAGGCAAAAGCACTTGCCAAAACAAAGGGAGTATATATGCTTCAGCCTCCCCCAGTAAATAATCCTCCGACTGTACCAGAAATTAAATCTGAAGAAAACATTTCCGATGTGGATATTAATATTCCTGCTACCAAATCTGTGAATAAAGATGCTATTGCTCTTATCATTGGCAATCAGTAATATACAGGAAAGGACGTTCCTGATGTTGATTTTGCAGTAAAAGATATCGTTACCATGAAGAAATACTTAATGGAATCTTTTGGTTATCAGGAAGGCAATATCATTTATGCAGAAAATGCTGATCAGGCTACCTTTAATGCTATTTTTGGAATTAAAGACAATCATAAAGGAAAGTTGTACAACTACGTAAAGCCTGGTCAATCTGATGTTTTTATTTATTACAGTGGGCACGGTGTCCCTGATTCGGAAAGTAAAACAGCATTCTTTATTCCCGTAAATTGTGATCCCAATCAAGTTGCATTAAATGGCTACGCTACGCTACCAATACTTTCTATGAGAACCTATCTCAACTGGAGTACAAATCACTTACTGTAATTATTGATGCTTGTTTCAGTGGTTCTTCTGATGGAGGTGCTTTACTTAAAAATATTTCCCCGGTTTTTATTAAAGCAGAAACCAAAATCCTAAATGATGAAAAAGCTACTGTTTTTATCTCAGCTGATCCGGAGCAGGTTTCTTCCTGGCATCCTGAAAAAAGCCATTCCCTTTTTTCTTATTACTTCTTAAAAGGATTACAAGGAAATGCGGATCTGAATGAGGATCAAAAAGTGACTGTTGGAGAAATGGAAATATATTTGGAAGAAAACGTGACTTATTGGGCAAGAAGGCTCAACTCCAGAGAACAAAATCCAGAGATTTACGGAGAGGAAAACAGGGTTTTAATTTCTTATTAAAAGCTATAAATAGATGTGCAGAATTAAATATACTTAATAAGTGCCACAACTTTTTGATAATGAGATAAAAGTACTCAATATAAAATATTGCTGGTACTTACCTTATTTAATCTCAATCTTATCTCCCAAAAATTTTGGTCCTTGATTAGTGATGTATAAATCAATAAAAAGCTTTACCCTGGCTAGGGCTTCTCTGGTTTGTACCTTCATTCCTCTACTCAGTGAAACATCTTTTGCATTATAACCAATGGCTTTCAATCCAGATTTTCTGGAGATGTAAATAGCTCTTTTATTATGAAATTTCTGGGAAATAATGGTGACTTCGTTCTGTCCAAAAACTTTCTTACACCTTATAACAGAGTCTAATGTACGGAAGCCAGCATAGTCAAGAATAATTTTATCGGCAGGAATATTTCGTTCTATCAATGCATTTTGCATATCAATTGGCTCATTGTAACTTTTGGTTTGGTTATCCCCACTTACCAGAATAAAATCAATTTTACCCGATTTAAATAGGTGTTCTGCAGCGTCAATTCTGTATTTAAAATAAGGGTTTTGTCCTCCTTGAATCAAGTGCTTGCTTGTTCCTAAAAGCAATCCTACTTTGTTTTTGGGAATTTCATCTACCTCTTCAAACACATGTGGCTCCGAGAAAGATTCTATTTGCCAATGACATACTATTATGAGAATAGCTGTAAATATAATGCTTATCAGGAATACCCTGAAAATGGTTTTTATTGAAAAAATCCGTTTCATTTAAATCCTTCCTACTAGCTGGTTTTTGGTTAATAATGGCCATTGTTAGTTACACATTCTCTAAATTTATTTTTTATTCCCGGCCAATTCTTTTTATAAATATAAAATAAAATTTTGTGCCTTTCCAAGTGTTTTGTTATCCTTCACAAAATTAGATTGCGATCATCTTTGTGTTATAAATTTAATATATAACTTTTTTAGGTTATTATTATAATATATAACTTTAAATAGTTATTTTTAGAGAATGAAGGAAAAAATATATGCTGTTTTAACAGGAGACATCATTAATTCCAGAATGATAAAAGGCAAGGAAAGAGAAATTTTATTAAAAACCCTAAACCTAGTTTTTGAGGAAATTCATAAAGAAAAGCACAAAAAAAAGGAAGGTTTCAAAATTTTCAGAGGAGATTCATTCCAGGGTATTATATTCGATCCGGAAAATGCTGTGACCTATGGCCTAAAATTAAGAGCTACTTTGAGGAGTATAACCCCAAAAGACAGTCAATTTATTTGGGACACAAGAATTTCCATTGGCCTGGGGCAAATAGATTTTTTTTCTAAAGACACTTTAACTTCTGATGGTGAGGCGTTTAGAAATTCCGGTTTGGCACTTGATAACATGGAAAATCATGAACGAACAAAAATGGTCACGCCATGGAAGGAAATTAATGAAGAATTATCATTGACATGTGTATTTTTAGATACAATAATAGAAAGGTGGAAGCCAGCTCAGGCAAGGATGGTAGAAAAGGCACTGAAGGGACTTAAACAACAGGAAATTGCAGAGAAGTTAAATATTTCCCAACCTGGAGTAAGTAAAAGCCTACAATCAGCCAACTGGCATGCGATAGCACTATTTATTATTAGATATCAGGACTTAATAAGAAACAAACTCAAAGAATATGGAACAACTGGCAATGGTTGAAAATTATACACTCTTAATTAGACTAATAGTTGCACACCTGGTATCTGATTTTATTTTGCAACCCACAAATTGGGTAAAAGACCGAGAGAAGAACAAACTCAAATCCAAGCAGTTGTATTTTCACATTGCAGTCACAGGTTTAACTGCTTACATTTTTTCAGGCCTATGGACAAATTTCTATATCCCATTAGGTATCATGATCACCCACTACATCATTGACCTTGGAAAAACATACGCACCAAAGAACTTACTTACCTTCCTGATAGATCAATTCCTTCATATTTATGTAATTGTAATCATATTCTTTTTATACAAAGGCCAGAATAACAGCTATGAATTAATTGATAAATTATTAGTGTTACTGAATAAAGAAAAGGTCTGGATAGTAATCCTAGGATATTTAACTATAATTTATCCGGTAGGTTACTTAATTGGATTTCTCACAAAAGACTGGAGTGAAGAAATAGAAAAAAAAGGGTTGAAGAATGCAGGGAAAATCATTGGCCAATTGGAAAGAATGTTAATCCTGACTTTCATATTATTTAATCAATATCAAGCAATTGGATTTTTAATAGCGGCAAAATCTGTTTTTCGATTTAATGAGATCAAAGAAGATAAAGCAAGAAAAGAAACAGAATATATTATTATAGGAACACTTTACAGCTTTACCATATCCGTATTATTCGGACTGTTCATAAAGTTTTTGATATCATAAATCACAATACCATGAAAATTAAACAAATAACCACATTAGAAATAAGGTAAGAGGAGAGTTATACAACATTTGAAGGATGTGGGAATTATATTTCTAACTTTCGATTACATGGTATTAGGGTTTTAGAAGAACTCAACAAAAAAACGTTAAAACCAGATAGTTCCTCTAAACAAGAATTACCAAGATTTGAGCTTTTTGTAAAGAAATAAAGGCTTTCAGGTAATACAATGAATGGAAGTTTTTATACAGCTAGAAACGAGTATAATACATTTTGGAAATATAGCCACAACCATGATGCAATGTAAAAAGATGGAAGTGGAAAATACCTTGGCAAAAGCATTATCGAACAGAATACTTAGGTATAAAATTGAGGATTTAAATTTAAAACTGGAGGGCTACGATGAAACGTTAATGGTATTTCAAAAAATTGATAAGAAATAGAAAATGGGAAAACACTCATCCAAACTAATTCGCTTAAAAGAATAGAACAATATGATTCTAAATACTAATTAGAATTTGATGGAGAAAAATAAAGCCTGCTTAGGAATGAGAAATCAGGCACAAACAAAAGTATCTATAGAGGTTAGCTATAAAACATGGTAAATAAATAAAATTTCGCTATATTTCTTGGAAGAAAATAAAGGCAGGATACTTTTTCATCATTCAGAAAAAAAATTGTTAACAAATTCTCAAGGTAATCGTAAGAAATAGAATTAGCCAACCAGTAAATAAAATATTATAAATTCAACCAAACTTTAACAATTATTAAACTAGCAAAAGAGGTTTTCTCCAAAATATTAGCAATAATTGTTATAAGTTAAATTAAACTCCTGATCCAAAGTTTTAAAAGGGTCACCTACAATACTACATTCAGTCTTTCCATAATTAGTTGGGCTTATATTGAAACCAACATTTGGTAGAACTCTCATTACACCAAAAGAATCACCACAAAACCTAACAATTTAGCAACCTGTTCACCATTTAATTTATATCTTAAATTACAATATGAATCATCCAGTAACCGCCAGGAAAAGCTTTATTCAAATAAAAACAATCTACATTGCCTTATTAGGAGGTCAACTAATCTTTCTGGCTGTGGCATATATTTTAGTATCTAACCACATGGTTTGGACCAAACAGGGCTTAGATCCTTTAAAATATATATCAATGGTTTCATCTGTTGGTGCGTTATTCGCTTCCTATTTTTTCAAGGAAAAATTTAACAGAGATGCCTCAAGACAAGGTAACCTTAACGCTAAAGTGGAAAAGTATAAAATAGGCACTATAGTAAATGGGGTCATAATAGAAGGAGCAAACATATTCAACCTGATTGTTTATTTACTTACCAAAGAGTATAGTCCATTAATCCTATTTGTTTTTTTAATCATCATATATATCCTACAATTTCCTACCAACGATAGAATAATCAATGATTTAAAACTTACCAAATCTGAACAAGATGAAGTAATGGGAAGAATATAAACGTTCTTAATTCTTTAAAATTCCATCTAAAATAACACTGATTTCCTGAGCATTTTCAAAAACCATCAGGTGCCCTCCATTTTTTATCCGAATAGCGTTTTTAGGCACCTTTGGTAAAATATAATCTGCAGTGCCATGAATATGGTAAAAATGATTAGGAAGATGATAGTCACGCCTGGTTAAAACCTGATTAATCGCCCACTTCAAGAAAAGAGGATCTGTATCTTTTAAAACATTTCTCAACAATTGCACTGTTTCAAATTGTTTTGCACCAAAAAGGAAGAAAGACAAAAAATTAGACTTAGTTAAAAGAAATGAAGGGATAATTTTATGAATTTTTATTGCTCCAGCCCATTTGTAAATTAAAGAAAGATCATCATAACACTGCAAGCTGGAAATAATAATGACTCTTTTTGTAGGAATAATTTTGGAAAGTAGAATGGCTACCATCCCACCAAAAGAAACACCTACTAAATTTACTGGAACTTTATCATTAATTTGTACACTTAGCCTAAGCGTATAATCATACAAACTTTCTGAAGGGTATATTTCAAGCCATTCAACATAATCGAGCTGAAAATCAGAAAAAAACTTGAGCTTTTGAAAAATCCGTTTATCAGCACCAAGTCCACTGATAAAATAAATTTTTTCCAAGTTTTGTTCTGATAAAGAATATTAAAAATCGTGTCCTAAAGTAAAATAAAACAAGGGATCAAGTTGACGGTTATCTTCAATTCCCCAAGCTACATCAAATTTTGTATAATAACCCAAAAGCGTAGACCTTACTCCTACTCCATAACCAAGTAAAAATGGATTCTTAAAGTTTTTTACTCTGGCAATAAAACTGAATCCTTCAGGGTCTCTACCATCAATAACTTCGGTATTTAAGGCATTTTCTCTGTTAAATGGACTAATTCCAGTCCAGGCAGACCCAATATCAGTAAAACCAACAAATTGAAGGTTTCTGAAAAATTTGGATGAAATAGTTCCTTTGTAAAAGTATTTTATAAGAGGCACCCTTAGTTCACCATTAAAAACCATAAAATTGTTACCAAAAAGCTTATTATACTGAAACCCTCTCATACTAGTAACAAATTCTACAAAAAGCAGATCACTGTTGTTATCCCCAGGATTAGTATTTAATGGATTATTAGAAGCGTTTTGAGTTTCTTCATCATATTTATTGAAAAGCCAGTTATCCATTCCACCAAGCAAATAGTTTTTCTTTGCCTTTCCCATAAATTGGCCAAAACTCAATCTAGTAGCAAAAATGATTGACTTATGTATTCTTTGATAGTTCCTAAAATCAACAACAAACTGGCTGAACCCTTTATTTGCAGCAATTTTACCAAGACCGATATATTTTTCAAACCTGGCTTTCATTCTAGTACCATGAATCATATTTACTCCGGTAATCACACTATTATCATAAATAAATTCGGCATTAAAACCAGTATAATTAATCACTTCATCAGGAACAGAAAGGTTTAGAATATCTGTATTAGTATACCGGGATGTAGCAAAAAATGGCTCAAAGCTCACCCTTGTGGTAATATTAAAAGGATAAGAAACAGAACCCTCAAAAATATTTAAATGATACTTTTGAGTGAAAGTTTCACTTGGTATCTCTAAATTTCTTCTTTCAAAACGTGCTCTGTAATCAAGTCTGGTTTTCAGGAATTCGTATTCAGCAAAAAGATTACTGTTATTCAGATTGGTTACGAAAAAGATACCTGCATTTATTTTATGATTTTCAAGCACATCAGTCATGGCAACCTCAAACAACAATCCCCATCCTCTTTGTGGATCAATCCTAATAGAAGTCAGGAAATTATCTGCTGCAAACATTTTTTCATAAGGCCGGGATTTTGAAATTTTAAGCTGTGTATTCTCTTCTTGTTTTACGGCAAGCTTTGACCGGTATTTATCGAGAAAGCTTTTCCTTTTACCTTGTGAGAAAGTATCAAACTGATAATTATCCGTATCTATGATACTCTTTTTGGTAGTATCAGTAACAGCATCATTTTCTTTATTTTTGGTAAAAGTATCAAATTGGTAATCATCAGTGTTTACCTCTTCCTTTTTTGTCGAATCCTGGATTAAATTTTCATCTGGTGTGGAAATAATGGCAGAATCTCCCAAAACATCGGTAGCCATATTTTTTTTTTCAACTAAAGAATCAGGAATAGATTGACCAGAAAAAAGAGAATCAACAACTGAATTCACACTATCGGCAATAACCTGAGCAGATTTCCTAATTTCTTCCAACCTCGCTTCTTGCTCAAGTCTTTTCCGTTCTTTTTCTTCGGCTATTTGTCTGGCTCTTTCTTCAGCCTGACGTTTTTTCTTCATCGCCTGAAGATTCCTTAAATCCAATACTTGTTGCCTGTAAGTTTTCCCTGTAAAAGTCGATTTGTTGGTGTTAAAATCATTCACCCTTACCAATTGTTCATCAGCATTTTTTAACATGATCATGAACAAATCTTTTTTCTTAAAATCATACTCTTTAATAGAAGTAGTATAATTAGTGAGTTGAGTAGAAATACTATCCACAAGATCATATTTATACAAATGAGAGATACCCCGTTGATCACTTAAATATAAAACCTCATTTTTATTAATAGGAGTTGGGTTTAAATCCTTACTTAAAGTATTCGAAACCCTTTGAAGTAGATTAGGATTTTTAAAATTATAAATAAAAACATTGAAGTTTTCGGATATATCCTTTACATCTGGTTGTTCTTTAATTACTTCAACTTTATCATTTGGCCTATTTGAACTGAAGACAATTGATTTTTCTCTACCAGGTAGAAATTTTGGTGTAAGATAATCATAAGGGTCATTAGTAAGTTGGGTTAGCTTTCTGTTCCGGTAATCGTAATAATACAAATTGTTTTTCCCTCTCCACTCAGCAACCATGGCGAGGTAATTCCCATCAACCGAAATATCAAAGTTTTTAATATTACTAAAGCTTTTAAAATGTCTTTTTTCTCTTCTTCGATTTCCCTTTTTATTTATTTCATAAAACCACAAATAAATCTTGCCATTTCTTTCTCCAAAAATTCCCAATTCAGCTTTGTCTCTCCAGGCTACCAAAGGCATTTCTTCATCTACTCTTTGGTTAATTAATTTATATCCCCCCTTCAACACAGTTTTTTCTTTCTCCTTTACAAGGTCATAAATTTTCACCTTATATTTTCCTTTATTGTTTTGTGTATAGGCTAAATACTTCCCATTAGGACTAATTTTAACCTGATTATAAATGTAATTTTTCTTATTCTTTTTAAATAATTCCTCATCCTTGGGAATGGTATGAGTTTCTGCTATTGCATTGTATTGTTTTTCGTAATAGGATCGCCACCCTTTCAAAAAAGATTTAAAAGAAATACCAAGTGTTTGTTGAATACTTTGTTCTTCGTTTCTTACAATCCTTGTAAGATTCAACACATTGGCAATATTAGATTTACCGTATTCTTCGGCAATGTAATTCCAAACTGCCTGACCAATCAATTTGGCATCTTCTCCTTCGATATTAGTTATTTTTTTTACTTTACCTCTACCCATTACATCCCTCATATAATCATCCATATCTACATCCCAGCCATGAGCAATATAACGTGCAGCACCAGCCATGAACCATTCAGGCAAATTCAGCAAATAGGAACTTTGAAAAATCTCTTTCAAACTTCCTCCATACATCATTTCAAAAATTAATATATCGGAAATAGCCAAAGCCAATTCCTCTTTAAATTGGGCCTTATTTCCTGTGAAAGCTAATTCAATTTCTGATCTTACAAAGTTGGTTTGACCCCCTTCATCAAATCCCTGATGATAAACGCCAATATTACTTTGTTGGAGATCAATGATAGAATTATAGATGAGAATCTTGGTCTTATTATAGGGAGAGAAACCAACCATATCCGTAATACGATCAAAATCACTCTCAGCATATTGGGCTGCAAGCTTTGCAACATCATATCCTCCGTCATAAAAATACACATCAAAATTAGGAGTGGAAACATAACGCCAATCCATCTTTTTATACTGTACTCTGTTTTTTCCAAATTGATTATCCCGAAATTGAGCATAACTATTTGAAGCTAATAGAAAAGTAACAACAGATATAAATGTGAATAAAAACTTGGTATAATTCCCCTTAAGGATATTTAATTGGGTTGTTGGAAAAATGCCATTCATTATAGACCAGGGTAAAAAATTATTCAATCCTAAAAAGTTTAATTGATAATATTTTAGGATAAGGAAAAAATAAG
>JAHQVQ010000313.1 GCA_019634305.1 Flammeovirgaceae bacterium
AATCATTTGATTTTGATGGCATCAAAATTTTAATTGATAAAAGGAATATAATGTATCTTTTTGATCTTGAGGTGGATTTTGTAGAAAAGAGAGACGAAAAAGGATTCACATTTACTAAAAATTAATTGAAGAAATTTAAGAGAATGAGCAAAGAAACTTTCTCTAATCAGTAGAAAAAATGGCAATGGAAGAGGACAGAAAAAGTAATTCGAAATTTATGATTAGGTTGCCCTTATTATTATCCTTATCCCTGTGTTTAGGGATTTTTATTGGGGCAACTATGTTTGATAATGGTCAACCGGTTATTGGGAGTGGTTCAAAAAACAGCAAGAAATTTAAAGATCTTATAAATTACATCGATAGATATTATGTTGATACAGTTGATGTAGATGAGTTGACTGAATATGCCATAGATCAAATGCTTACCAAACTTGATCCTCATACTACTTATATACCAGCGAAGGATCAGAAAATTGCAAATTCTCATTTACAAGGAAATTTTGAGGGTGTTGGAATTGAATTCAGAATTATTAAAGATACTATTTATGTTGTTGCAACTATACCCGAGGGGCCATCTGAAATTGCTGGAATTCAGCCAGGAGATAAGCTAGTGGAAGTAGATGGGAAAAATGTTGCAGGAATTGGTATTTCCCAAAACGATGTTGTGAGTAAATTAAGAGGGGAAAGAGGTACCAAGGTGGAGGTGGGAGTAAAGCGAAAAAGAGCTGAGGATATTCTTCACTTTTCGATTAAACGTGATCAAATTCCTACAAAATCAGTAGAGGTAAGTTACTTAATAGATGAAAAGACTGGATACATAAAAATTAGTGCGTTTGGTAGTAAAACCTATGAGGAATTTGATGATGGACTTACCACTTTGATAAATAAAGGAATGGAAAGGCTTATTCTTGATCTAAGAAATAATGGGGGTGGCTATATGCATACTGCTATTGCCATCACAGATGAACTATTGAATGATGAGAAACTGATTGTTTATACCAAAGGAAAAGTAAAACAGTATAATGAGTACGAAAAAGCAGGCAAAACAGGTAAATTTGAAAAGGGGCCACTTATTGTTTTAATTAACGAAAATAGTGCCTCTGCTTCTGAAATAGTTTCAGGTGCATTACAAGACAATGATAGGGCTTTAATTGTAGGAAGAAGATCTTTTGGAAAAGGTTTGGTTCAAAGACAAATAGAATTTGATGATCATTCTGAACTCAGGCTCACAATTTCAAGATATTATACTCCAAGTGGCAGATCAATTCAGAAATCGTATAAGGAAGGACAGGAAAATTATAACTATGATCTGAGTAATAGATTCCAAAAAGGTGAATTTTTTAGTGCGGATAGTATCCACTTTGACGAATCTTTAAAGTATTCTACTTTGAAGGGGAGAACTGTTTATGGAGGCGGGGGAATAATGCCAGACTTTTTTGTCCCTCTTGATACAAGTTATTCCAGTAACTACTTATCTGAATTGAATAAAAATGATGTTATAGTTGAGTTTGCTTATGAATATGCTAATGATAAAAAAGAGGATTTGGAAAAAATTGGTTTGGAAGGCTTTAAGGAGGCGATGTATATTAATAAGGAAGTGATGGGAAACTTTATCAAATTTGCTAAAGTTTCAGGTGTAGCATATGAGGAAAAAGGGTATTTAAAATCAAAGAAATATATAGAAACAACGATTAAGTCATTGGTAGCAAGAAGAATTTGGGGAGAAAAAGGATTTTACTTAGTTTATAATCAAGACGATGAGGTGATGGAAAAAGCTATTTCCTTATTTGAAGAAGCAGTTAAAATCGAAAATCAATAATTAATTTTATAATCCACTAAAAAGAATTATTTTTTGTGAACTTCAAAACATAAAAAAACTCCTGAGTTTGTCAGGAGTTTTTTTATGAAATATTTTTTTCTAATATTTTTCATTTCTCTTTCTCCTATCTGGACACCCAGAGTGTACATCCATAGTTTGATATTTCCTGGCGTGAACTCTTTTTACATTTACGGAGAATAATTTTCGGTTATAGGCCTTACTCTGACTTTGACTTTTACTATGAGAATAAGTAGGGGGTGGAGAACATGAGGAAAACATGGCTACTCCAAAAAGGAATGCTAAAGAAATTTTTAAAAATTTAGTTAGGGAACTGTTAAACTTTTTTGATTTGATTTGCCAGTCGATATATTGGTTTTTGTACAAATTATTCATAGCTATTTGTTGAATGTTTGAAAGCAAGTATTGGTTTGATATAATTCTTTAGTTTATTAACTGTTTGAAGGGCTAAATAGTGTTTTAGGAATATTTTTATTGGAAGTCTTTATTAAAAAAAGAAAGAGATTTCAAACATTTTTATCCAAATTTACCCTAGGTAATAAAAAAGGATACTGTTGAATTGTTGAAAAAAAATGAAAATTCAGGTCTTTTCTATGTTTTTATAATAATAGTATGTGTTTTTTTTTGATTAAATAGCGAAATAATGATTTGTGTTTACGTAAAAAATAGTTCTAAAATTTCTGATGATATAGAAAATAAGTTAAAGGAATTATGTGTTAGATTTGAACGGATTCCCGAGGGGAAAGGAAAAGAAGGGATAATAAGACCATCAATCATGGAAGGGGGAAGTTCGTATAATACCATAGAGAGTATTTACAATTATTTAGATTTATTAGAGAGCGAAATGACTCAAATGAGGGAAATTTCTGCGGATGCTTGTTACATAAATTCAAGGACTGGGAAGACTTGTTAACGTTTTTTATTGTAATTGATATCAACTATTGAAATTTTTTAATGGTCTTTATTATTTGATAAGAATTTCCACAGTTTTTTAATTTGATTTTTTTGTCAGGATACTATTTCTTTTTTCTAATTGAAAGATTAGCTGGTTTTTTGGGCTTAAAGTCATTGGAGTTATTAATTCCAGTTTTTTATTTGGAAGTGATATTTTAAAATTTTTCAATATCAAAGCAACAATTATTTGTATTTCCAGCATAGCAAATTCATTCCCTATACAGATTCTAGGACCCAAACCAAATGGCAAATAAGCTTTTTTGTTATATTCCTTTGCAAACCGCTCCGGAATGAATTCATTAGGTTTGTCCCAATATTCTTTATGCCGTTGCATAGCATAAACAGATAAAAAAATGGTGCTCCCTTTCGGGATTTTATAACCATCGATATGATCTTCTGTTATACATTTTCGGCTTACAGCCCAGGCCGGAGGATATAGCCTTAAAGCTTCCATTATCACATAACGAGTATAAGTCAAATTCAACATTGTTTTAAAATCCATTTGATCTGATAACTCATTATTTTCAAGTTCATCCATCAGCTTTTTCTCCACATTTGGATGGGTTGCAATTAAATAAAAAATGAATGTAAGTGCATTGGAGGTCGTTTCCTGCCCAGCAATATAAATAGTAACAATTTCATCATAAAGTTGTGACGTTGTCATGTTTTTGCCTAGTTCTTCCTCCGTTTGGAAAAACATTCCTAGTATAGTATTGCTTATGAAATCTTTCCGCTTTCTGCAGTTTTCAATGTTTTGGAAAATGAGCAATTGAAGGGATTTCTTTGCCTTTTTGAATTTTGAGTTTTCAGCAGTAGGAATAAATAAAGGTGGTTTGAAAGGGTTTTTCATTTTGTCATTAGCATATTTTCTGAATATGGCTAATGCCTCCGTAATTTTATCCGATGATTTTTTATTATAATTCTCCTTACCAAACAAAGCAATGGAAATGATATCCTTTGTCAGCTTTATCATTTCTGGTTGAATATGTAATTCCTTTTGGCTTTTCCTCTCCCATTCTTCAATCTTGCTCTCAACCAGTTCAATCATCATATTTGCCAGATTAGCTATTTTTTCTTTGTGGAAAGCAGGCTGTATTTGTCTTCTTTGGTTTAACCAAAATTCACCCTCGTTAGTTAGGAGCCCTTTCCCTAAAAAATCCATCAATCCTTCATAAGCAAAGCTTTTTTCATAGTGCTTATTATTGGTAACCAAAACCTGTTGGATGTATTCTGGCTTTAGTAGAATATAGAAATCTCGAAATGCTATCTTTGATTTTACAATACCCTCAGGAAAAGCATTTATCATTTTTTCAATATAGCTTAGAGTGCCTTTGGCAAATTCCATGGTGTTTCCAAAGATTGGATGCCCTTTGTGTTTAGGAGCTTTTTTGAGTTGATTTTCAAGCATTTATGCTATTTGATAAATTATTTTTTAAGGAAGAAAGGAAGGGTGTTTTTTCTAATAAAAAGAATAAAGTTCTATGAGTTTTAAGGGATAGGAAGGTTGAAAAAATGGTGTAGTTTAGATGTGTCTATGATAGGAAATTAGTGATTTTTTAGTACAATTTCCCTCAATAAACTTCCTGTTAAAGCGCTAAATCCTCCTACGATCCCACCAATCAAACCGGTTACTAATATGAGCAAAAAAGGATGAGGCAAAAAGAATATTTTGGCCACTTTTTCAGTAAGAATTGCTCCAGTTTCCTGATCTATGATAAAAGCATAACCAAACCACAATAATCCAACACCGATAAATCCAGAAAGAAAGCTATTGAACCCTTTTCCCCCATTTACAAAAATGACAATTGCACTTACAAGGGCAATTGTCCACCATGGGAAAAATAGTTGAAATAAGGTTCCAAAAACGAGAATGAGGATGGTTTTTACAAAAAAATTCATTGAAGAACACCTTTAATATTATTCTATG
Source organism: Flammeovirgaceae bacterium (assembly GCA_019634305.1). GTDB lineage: Bacteria > Bacteroidota > Bacteroidia > Cytophagales > Flammeovirgaceae > Flexithrix. The sequence continues at coordinate 4,719 of JAHQVQ010000313.1, forward strand.
ATTTCAATTGGATACCGATTGCAACCATCTTATGAAATAAAGTCACATTTTAACACAAGAAAAAGAATAAGACAAGTAATCTGACAAATTATTTTATAAAGGTGTTTTATTTGATTCACGGAGAAATCTTGAAAAGACCTTCAATCATATTTATTGGTCCAACCATTCTTTGAATAAAGGTGCTTTATTGCTGCTGATCACAATCTCCGTATCCGATGGTGGATTGAGATCTAGTTTCAAACGACCTTTAAAATAAGGGTAAATATTTTGTGGAGAATCTATATGAATAATAAATTGTCTGTTTACTCTAAAGAAAATTTTTGGGTCAAGCATTTCCTCCAGGGTATCTAAAGAGTGATTTACAGAATACTTTTTCTTATCATTAGTGATAATAAAAACAACTTTATCTTCGGAAATGAAATAGGCAATTTCTTCAATTTTTATAGTTTTAATTTTGCTTCCAGCCTTCACCAAAAACCTTGATTTATATTCCTGACCTTTTCTACCGAGAAGATTAATAAGCTTATCCAGTTTATCGGTATCTTCCAATTGTTTCATGGTAGTAGTGTATTCCTTGAGTTTGCCCATAGCTTCCTCAAACTTATTGAATCGGATTGGTTTTAGCAGATAATCAATGCTTTGTAGCTGGAAAGCCTTAAGTGCATATTCATCATATGCAGTTGTGAAAACAACAGGGCATTTTATTTTTACTTGTGTGAAGATATCAAAGGAAATCCCATCAGAAAGATGTATATCTAAAAATAACAAATCAGGGCTTTCATTTTCTTTAAACCACCGTACTGCCGATTCTACAGAACTTAATTTGGTCAATATTTCCAGACTTTCATCATACCGATTTATCATTTGTTCCAACTTCTGAGCTGCAAGGGCTTCATCTTCTACAATTACAATTTTCATATTAATCTATTGTTAACAATGGTACTTTTACGATAAATTCACGTTCAGTTTTTTCTACCAACATTTCCTGATCACTCAACAGTTGATAACGTTTTTTTAAATTGGCTAATCCACTGCCTGAAGTATAGTATTTTTTTCTATCTTTCAATTGAAGGTTGTTTTTTACCACTAAAAATGAATTCCCTTCTATAAATATGCTGATTTCCAATGGATTTTCATAAGAAATTTTATTGTGTTTCAGGCAGTTTTCAATCAGTAACTGTAAGGCCAATGGAGGAATGAGGCGGGATTTATATTTGGTTTCCACATTAATGTCTATTCCCATTTGTTTGTCAAACCTTTTTTTCATAATAAAAAGATAGGCACTCATAAATTCCAATTCTGTACCCAGGTCCACCAGCTCAGTATCCTTGTTTTTCAACACATACCTGTACACTTCCGAAAAATTGTCTAAAAAATCGAGAGCAGCTTCGTTATGTGGTTCAATTAAAGAAGAAAGTATATTAAGATTATTAAATAGAAAATGAGGGTCAATATGATTTTTAATGGCTGTTAATTCAGTTTTAATATTTTCTTTTTCCAGTGATTCATTCTCAATCACAACCTTTTTCCATTTGGTCATAAAATAGATCCCGAAGTGGATTGAAATTACGGGAAGGGTGAAAATTATGCCATAAATATTTAATAAGATATACTGATAGGAATCAGGAGGAACTTCGGTGAAATAGACTTTAAATAGGTAGTAAGTAGTATTAATACAAACCAGTGAATAAATTCCACTACAAAAAAGTTGTACGTAGAATCTTTTCCCAGGAGACGCTATCCAGGGGAGTTTTTTGTTAAGGAAATTATAAATAAGATAATTTCCAAACCACAAAAGAAGAATAATGCAAATTATCCATAACCCGGCAATTAGATAGATAGGGTCTATTCCAATGTCCCACCAAGGTACTTCCTGCTCTGGTTCAGCCTGATACATATCATTTTCGGCAAAAGAAAAAAGCAATAAAAAGATATAAATTAGGGACAAAGGAGTAAATATTTAAAGCCTGATATTATTTAAAGGATATTTTTTTTATCAATTTAAATGGCACATAAAGTACCTGATTTTCTTCATCATCATTCCAAATCAATATACCATGGTTATTATATGTAATATCATCATGAATACCTAAAAGTTTTTTTACATTGTTCATCCGTACTAAGGAGTAATTATGATTTTGTGGTTCGATA
>JAHQVQ010000029.1 GCA_019634305.1 Flammeovirgaceae bacterium
ATATTATTAACTCAAAAGTGTACCACAATTCACATTGTAAATCTCAACCCAATATTTAGATGCTCTTTTAGTAAGGTCCTTTTTATAGGAATGCGATATTTATCGTGGAAAATTTTGAGACTTTTTGTGAGGAAAGTGACAACAGGAAGAGAAAAATTTTAATACTCCACCCGAACTCAATCTACATCAATGGCAACATATTATTATTGTTTGTAGGGATGTGCTAAAGAAATTTCGTTCCCCTTATTCTAAAGTAGGGTTCATCCTCAGGTTTGGCTATTTTCATCACAGCCGGAAGATTTTTGGGATCCCACAATGTCATGCTTCAGACGTAGAAAAGGTAAAGCAATTGTTAGAATATAACACTGTCAACCTGGATAAATATAGCAGATCCTTATCCTCTCATCACCGCAAACTCATTTTTGAAATGACCCGAACACTTCCCTTTGAAAAAATGGAAGCTACACTCATGGAAGAATGTAGTAGGTTAGCCGGAAAGCAATTACAACCCCGCCAGATTTTCCATCGGTTAATGGAATTACTGCTATTTAAGAATGCAGAAATCCCTTCGGTTAATCGGCTTACAACTATGATCAGTGAGGGATTTACTCAATTTGAAGAAGGTCTAATAGCCATCCTTGAACAACATCTGAGTTTGGAAGACCAGCAATTACTGGATGAAGTACTGGAGGAAAAAGAAGGTTTTTTCTGGGAATTAACCGGGCTGAAGACGCCTAATCAATCATTAAGACGCTATCAAATCAAGCAAACATTAGCGGTATTTGAACAAATAAAAACGCTTTATCATCAACTCATGCCCATTTATACCAGAATCGATACCAGTAAGACCATGTTTAAACAATATGCCGTTTGGACAACAAAAGCCCGTACCTATCAACTCCAACGTTTAGCCAATCCCTATAAAAAATGGCTCTATTTGTTATCCTTCCTACATTATCAATATTGTATTCGCCAGGATTATCTGATCGATATTCTTTTACAATCGGTTCAGTATACTTTGAGTAAGGCTGAAAGAATGGAACAATACCATTATTATCAACAAAGGAAAACCCATCAAAAAAATATGCAATACCTCTCTGACAGGCATAATGGGCTATTGGCTGTTCATCAGGCCATTAAATCGGTCATCAATACTCAAAAGCTTTCTGCAAACCAGAAAATAGATCAGGTTGCCTTACTGTTGCAAAAATCTGAAGAAAATGGAATGTCTTCCGGAGTTGATATCGAAGAACCAGATGAACAGGAAACTTATCTTCAGTCCTTACAGACTCAATGTCGAAGGTTATCCGGTCGGGTAAGTGAACTGCTAAAATCCCTCACCTTTAACCCGGATACTTCCTCTTCCATTTTATTGGAAGCACTGGCGTATTTTACTCAGAAAAAAACAATTGGAAAAAAGGCGCCTACCGGGTTTGTTCCAAAGACTTTATACCCCTACCTGTTTAATGATAAAGGCAACATTATGCCTACCCGTTATAAGCTTGTACTATTCATTCAGGTCGCTCAGGCCATAAAAGCAGGTAAGCTTAACCTGTTGGATTCCTATAAATATTTATCGGTAGAAGAATATATGTTAGCCGAAGCTTTTTGGAAGAAAAACAAATCCCAATTGCTCCAACAAGTGGGGTTACTGGATTTCCAGGATGGAGCTGAAGTATTGGCAAAGCTGGAAAAACGGCTCAATGATTTTTATCAAAATACAAATGAACGTATTTTAAATGGGCAGAATCCCCATTTCAAAACCGATAAAAAAGGAAGAGGATTTGTTACTACACCAGCAGTGGAGAAAAAGAAGGTTCAGCCAGTTTATGAGCTTATTCAACCCTTTGTTCCCCATAAAATTCCCTTAATTGAAATTCTAATGAATGCTGAAAAATTTAGTGGCTTTCTGGAGAGTTTTCAACACCTGGGGTTAAAGTGGAATCCTTCCAGGCCAGATAAAAAAGTCTTTTATGCCATACTGATGGGTTATGGCTGTAATTTGGGTATTGAACAATTGACACAAAGTATTACTGCTGCCGATACGGCCACAATCATCAATGTGGTACAGTGGTATTTTTCTTCCCAAAACATCCAAGAGGCCAATAATAAGGTACTTGAAGCTATTGCCCAGCTGGATTTACCCAATTTATTGATTCAGGATACCGACCTGTTGAAAACAGCAAGTGACGGGCAAAAATACCCGGTCACAGCTAACAATCAGACTTTAAATGCTGCCCGATCATTTAAATATATGGGTGCCGGGAAGGGATTATCCATCTATAGTTTTATCGATGAAAGAAATATGGTATTCCATTCTAATGTCATCAGTATGGCCGATAGGGAATCTTTGTATGTAGTGGATGGACTGGTCAATGACCAGGTGGTCAAATCAAAAATGCACATGACAGATACTGAAGGATTTACTGAAGTAATTTTTGCTGTGACCCATTTAATGGGTATTCAATTTGCCCCAAGAATTAAAAATTATAAGAAACAGATACTCTATACTTTTAAACCAAAGGAAAAATATAAAGATCAATATCAGCAGAAAGCCTATCCGCTACTTCCCATCAAGTATATCAATACCGAGGTTATTCTGGATAATTGGGATAATATTTTACGCTTTGTCACCAGTATTTTAACACGAGAAGTTCTTCCTTCCCAGCTATTCAAAAGGCTTAATTCTTATTCCAAACAGCATGAATTATATACCGCCATCAGAGAGTATGGAAAAATTATCAAATCCATAGAAGCCTTAAATTATTATGATGACCTTCATCACAGACAAAACATTGAATACAGCCTTAATAGGATGGAACTCTCTCAGAAATTTTCCAAAGCTGTATTTTTTGCCAATAATCAGGAAATAGAATATGAAACCGTTGAAGAACAAAACATCGCTACAGGCTGTAAACAATTGATCCAAAATAGTATCGTCCTATGGAATTACATGTGTTTGACCCATCTGTTATTACAAACCAGTGACAAGGAGAAAAAAGAGGAAATCATCGAAGCCATAAAGCAGGGTACTGTCTTTACCTGGAGGCATATTAATTTTTATGGAGAATATGATTTTTCCAAGATTGACCGACCTATAGAAAGCATATTTAAAATGGATGAAATTAAAAAATTTAAGCTTTAAACCCCATTTTCATAAAACACACATTATCAGTTAATTAAGCATGCCTATTTGACATTTTGACTTTTGTGCAGGAAAACCCGATAAACATGGCCTTACCTGGACAAACAGGGATAAAGTTGCATAGGAAAATAATGACTTCTCATAGTGAAATAGGGACGTACCAACCTCTTTTTTCTATAACCTTCAAGGTGTCCAAAAAGGTATGGCAAAAGTGGCTTTTATAGCCTTGTTTTTCAAGTAGTTACAAATCATATTTTGACATGTCCGAAACCTTTAGGTTTTGGACATTCTTTTTAAGAAAAATTATTAATATACATTTAAAGGTGAATCCATGTCCAATTTAAGAGCCATAAATCTATCAGAGATTCTGGACATGAAATCTGCTTGATATTTTATCGCAAATCACTATAAAACAAATACTTATGGACAATTTTATAAAAATTCTATGCAACTTTTGCCCTGTTAGTCTAGGGAAGGCCGACATATGGTAGAGAATCTAATATTCTAATAATAGTTTTATTAATTACTGGTCCAATATCTATATCTCAATCTATACTATCTGGTATATCTTTAATTTACAAATGGGATGATGAAATTAAATATTCGTATGATTCCGCATATAGAAATAAAGATGTAAGTGATGAACTTCAAGATATTGCTAAGTTTCCTCCAGAAAATTTTGACGAATTGAAAAAAAAATATGATTTATGTATTAAAAAATTATCTGTAATAGATCAAATGGATGAAGAGAGAAATATTACTGAAAAAGAAAGAAGAATGGGACTTCGCTATGGGTTAAAATATTTTGGTAGGAGGTGTGAAGAATGTAAAACAATTCCAATTTCTATGAACTCATCTTTATGTCCTAAATGTGGAAATTTCTAATATAAAATAATATACTAATGGAAAGAATGACAAAAAAAACAGCACAAGTATTTAATGGATTTCTAAATCTAGACGAAATTGAAAAGATAGAATTTTTTAAGGAAGTGGAGAAATATATGCACACAAATACTACGTATGAAAAAAGAGAAATAGAACGTTTATTCGAAGATTATAACACTTTTAAAAGAGTGCATCTTGGACCTTTAGGTGATGCTTGTTCCTGTTGTGGAAAATAGCTACTAAAGTATCCAAATACATATTACCTACATGTAAAATGCTTATTCTGTAGTTCACACCAATATACCCTTTTAATAAGGTTAGTATAGTGTACAATTTTACAATATTTTACATTAATGAAATATTATAATTTTAAATTTATTATATTGAATTAATATTTCACCAAAACCCTAAAATCATGGCTAAAGTAGCAGCTTTTCATAGTGTAAAAGCAAGTGTCCACCACAATAATACAAGTTGTACAGAAGGAAATAACATTGAAAAGGAAAATTTAAGAAAAGGCACAGGAGGAAAACCTTTATGTAATCATTGCGCTAGGTTATCTTGATTCGTAGCGAAATAATAAGGGAAATTCTAATAAAGATATTCCCTTATTTTATTCTAAATTCTTAATATCATTTTGAGGTGGTAATTTCTCCGGATTAATCCCACTTTTCTGCAAAGTCTCTCTAACTTCTGAATGTGTTTTCTTATTTTCTTCAGAGATTTGATCCTTGGTAGTTAACTCCTTTTTAATGGTATTGTAATGTGAAATTTCGGTGGCCAGATCTCTACTCATAAGCAAAATTGTATTGAGTTGTTCATCCTCCACAAGCTGACCATTGAAAAATACCTTCCGGCCTTCCAAGTCAATCTGTACAAAATCCTGATCCGTTAACCCTAACTGGCTTATAGTCTCTTTGAATTTCTGTTTAGTGGTTTCTAATTTATTGAATGCAGCGAATCGTTTGCTTTCTTTTAGCTGTACAAGAGTTCTTTCTACTTCAATAAAATACTTCCTAGCTTGCTTCCCTTTTTCATTTCGTTGGAGCATTGATATCTCCTTTGCTGCAGATAAGGTTAAGTGATATTCTTTAAGAATCTGACGACGGTTTTTTTCGACCGTCGTGAAATAATCCTCTCCCTCTTCAAAACCATATTCTAACATTCTTTTAATCCAATGTCTAAATTCTGATTTGACTTCCAAGAATTCCCATAGCTCCCTGGCATTAATAAGATTCCCCTGATATATTTTTATAAGCTCCATTGGCACCTCCTTTTGATCTAAAATATAAACTTAGAATATATCGATGGTTTACCCAATTTTAGAGAAGGGAAATCTTTAATAAATTTACTATCAAATTTGTTGGAATATGATTCAATGTTATTTACTTATAACCTTATCATTCTCAGAAGTAGGCTTATCAATATCATACTTTGGAACTTACCCCAAATCTTATTCTTTAATGCATAATTCAAAAATATCTTTAAAATGCTTATAATCTATTCTTATTTTTTTTGTATAAAGTCCTACATATCTTAATTTAAAATCACCTAAAAATAATTGTCATTCTTGTAATAAAAGTGAATTTTATTAACTAATAAGAATACAAAAATTTTTAATCTACTATTAATTAGCTATAAATGAATTATTATAAATTTTTATGCTCCATAATTATCATACTTTTTTTTAGTAAAAACATATATTCCCAAAAAAATCATTATGAAGAAGTGATCCAAAAACATACTGATTGGATTAATTCTAAAATAGAGGAAATCAATGAGTTGCTATCTTATTCAGAAAACTGTAAAGCCTCAAAAGATCCATATCCACATACAATAAGAATAGCCTTAACAGAATTTTCCTCCTTAGAATTTTTAAATAAAAATTTTACTTTGTATCGACATAAAAACAAGAAAGGAACTTTAATACTGCCTCCATTTGCTATTAAATCAGTAAAGTCAAAAAAAATATTGTTTTCGAAAAATTATAATATAGTCTTAAAAGGATTTTTTCATTTCCTTCCAGCAAAAATGCTTTTGTTTTATCGACCTTATTATAAAAAAGAAAAGATTAAATTTTATTACAACCGATGTAAACCTTATTACATAGATGGAAAACCACCCCATGAAATTGTAGAAACAAAACTTGAATCCATTATTAAGAATGGTAGATACGTCATTCGATTAAAATCAAAATAATATATATTTTATTAAATATCAAACCATTCTATAGAAACAGTCGGATAAGAACACTCCCTTACGGGAGTATCCTCTCCTGAGAACCGTACGTGAAACGTTAGCTTCATACGGCTCAAGCAAGTTTAACAACAGGTCTGTTTGTTACCCATTGCGGTTGAACTTCGTTGTTAATC
>JAHQVQ010000314.1 GCA_019634305.1 Flammeovirgaceae bacterium
CAAAACCTAAAAAATATCCAGCAGCACCACAACCTCCACCTTTTATTCCTATTCTTAAACAATAACCTCCAGGTATTTTTTTGCTTTCGATAATATTTTTAACCTCCTTAAAAGCAGGCTTAGTAATTTTTAGTGGTAACGTTTCCAATTTTCAATCCTTTTATTTTTCCTAATTGTTTATATTTCCATTCATTTTCTTCGCTTTGGAACTTAAACTTTAGTTTTGAATATTATTTTTTAGTCTCAAAAATAACCCTTTTCTATAAATCACATTCAATCCAAAAATAACCCAATTGTTTAGATAAAACCTGAGAAAAGGAAAATTGTACAAAAAACTATGTTTTAATATAATTCATCAGCTTCAAAGTTAATAAAAACAGTAATACGATTATGATAAGGAAGGGAATCACCTTCAAGGATATAAAAGCTAAATGTCAATTACTAAAGATTTACTTTTGAGAAAAACATAAAATTTCCTTTGTATCCTAAAAGGCAATTTTGTAAATTAATTCCCTTTATTCAAAATAACTCAACTTCCAAAAACTAACAAACAAGATTGATTACCCTATTTTCAATTTTGTTCTCCCTAAACATCAAAAAACCATGGCCACCAAAGTTTCTAGCACCAAAAAACAAAACAAGTTTGAAATTAACGATCAAAAAAATCCAACTGACAATTCTTATCCCAAGGAATACGAACCTATTATTACTTTAGGAGTGATGATGGTAGCTGTATTTATTATTAGCTTTTTTCTTATCCAAACTGGATTTTTTGGATAGATATTATCAATAGAATATATAATCAGGTCTTCCTGCCCAAGGGTAAAAAAATGATCTATTTTCCTTTTCAGGTATAAAAAAAGCCTCAGGAAATTCCTGAAGCCTGGTATATTTTAGTCCTTATATCAGAAATCTATCTATTCCCCAGATTTAAAATTCTGAGCAGAATAAACTTTCATTTCAGAAAACCCAACTATTTCCATTCTTTCCGGATTTAATTTTTCTCCGGGTAACAATGCATCTTTGTTATTTAAAAAAACAATTTCCATTAAATCTTCATAACTGAATGCTCCTAACTTCACTCCTCCTCCTGTTGAATTATAATCGGATGGTAGGACTAAACTAATTGATTTTATATCCATAGATTTAATATCGTGAAATTGATCAAAAACAAATTCATTCCTTAGTTCTAAATTAAATACATCAGGTAGATGATGACTAACAGATGAGTAACCTGGTTTACTTTCAGTTTGAGATTTTTGAAGGAAAAAATTTTCATCAAAATCAATCCAGGAATTTATTGATTCTCCTGAATATTTCGTTTTAAAATGTTGGATTTCTGATAAAGTTTCTGCGATTGTATTTAAAAAAAATTCCGAAGTAATCTTTTCCTTTAACTCGTCATTTTTAAACACCTGAATCTTTCCAGATTTTACTGCTATAACAATTCTTTCGATTATTTCTAAATCCTGAAAATAAAATAAATTCTTTTGGGCGAAACGAAACTCTGCCTTATAAGCTGACGAATTATTACTCTTATTTGAAACAAGTGAAAAGTCTGAAGATTGTGAAAAAAGTTGGGTTGATAAAAGGATACTAGTAATTAGTAAGGCGATAATTTTAAACTTGATTCTCATTTTAGTTTTCATTCAAATGATTATTATTAAAACCATATTTCCAACATTTATACCCACTAAATCGGTTTTAACAGTTGTTTACAATATCTTTGTTTTGAGTCTATCAAGTGGCAAAAACCTTACTCAAAACATACCTTCATTATTATAATTCAATACCTTTCAGAATACCAACCATTTTGTTCAGTGAATAAAAAGTTTTTCATTTTAGTAATTTTATTTTTAGGATGGATGTCAAACGCATTAGCACAAAAGGAAAAAAATAAATACATTTTAGATATTTCTGTTTCATTTGGTTCAGGTTGGTGGACTTATTATAAAGGAATTGATGAGAATGGTATTGACTTAGGATGGGATAGAGCAGATACCTCTCCAATTGCAGGAGCCGAAATAGGTTTTCTTGCTAAATTTGGAAATATAAAACCAGGAATTTTCTTTAATGTAGCCACCTATTTTCAGGATGAAATGGATGCTTCCAATTTAACTCAAATAAACTGGATCCAATATCCTATTGGAGATAAATTTGTTAATTTCATGAAGTTTGGAGGTCAATTGGAAATTGATATTTTAGAAAGAGAAGCTTTTGTTTTAAGTCCTAATATAAAGCTCGGAATTTTTCTTATTGATACAATTCATCCAGAAAAGGAGAACTTTGGGAGCAAATACTTCTTTGAAATAGGAATAAAAGCGGAAAAACAATTCCCAAAATTTAATCTTTATGTACTCCCCAGAGGTAGTTTCATGACCATTCATCCTCAAAATGTAAAAGCTAAAGGTGAAATTCATAAAATATACGGATATGGGGTTAACATGGGAATGCGACTCAGGCTATAACTAAAACCAACTTTTAAAACTCGAAATCAACCTTAAAAATATCATTCCAGTTGCCCTTATACAAAGGGAGTCTGCTGTTGGTTTCCACAGATTTCAAAAAATCCAACCTGGGAATCATATTAGCTCCCAAACTTTCAAGATGACGGGTATATACCTGACAATCGATAAATTCAAATCCATGTGCTTCCAAGTTTTTAGCTAATAAAATAAATCCAATTTTGGAAGTATTACTTACCTTAGCAAACATAGACTCTCCAAAAAAACATTTCCCAAAACATCCGCCATAAAGTCCTCCTACCAATTCTTCATCCAGCCATACTTCCACAGAATGTATAAAACCAATTTTATGCAATTCGTAATATGAATTTATGATTTCCTGTGAAATCCATGTACCCTTCTGTCCGGGTCTGTACATTTCCTGGCATCCTTTAATTACTCCAAGAAAATTCTGATCGAAAGTAACTTTGAATTTACCTGACCTCAGGATCTGCCTCATGCTTTTTGAAACTTTTACATTTTCTGGAAACAAAACAAACCTGGGATTAGGGGACCACCATAAAATTGGCTCATTGGGATTGAACCATGGAAATATTCCCATTTCATAGGCAGTTAATAACCTTTCTGGGGACAGGTCACCACCAATGGCCAAAAGCCCCGAGCTATCTGCCAAATAAGCTGGAGGAAAATAATTCTCATTTCTATCAAGTTCAAAAACAGGCATTCCTGGCACTAAGTTAAATTTTCAGGTTAAAACAAAAAAAATTAAAAAATAATTTATTATTCCATTTAGAAAAAAAGGAAATTGGTCATTATATAAAGGGAAACAGCTTTTATCTAAAATAATCAGCATCCAGTTTCGAAAAATTTAATGAATGCTGTTATTTTCCTTATTCATTATTTCAAGATTCTTTCTCCCCGAAAGGTAGGTTCCTTTCCTAAAATTCTTCCCTTCTCTACTAAATAAATATAATCAAAATGTTCACAAAGCTCTCCAGCTTTAGCATGCCTAAAAAATATAGGATCACCAAGGTGGAGACTATGACGAGATAAAATTGGTGTTTGAACTTCTCCATATCCCTCATCATCAATAGTTTTAATATAATCGGGAAGATAAGGGGAGGGTTGTTTGTTATTTCCCGTAGGACCAGAAGCTATAAATCCTCCACCGTAGCAGGTGTAAACTCCAGGTTTTGGATTTCTAACAACTTCAAGTCCAAAGGCCGCTGCAGGCAAATGTTGAAAATTTTTATAGTAATCGAACAACTTGGAATTATAAAAACCAGAACCAGCAGTGACCTCAGTTATTAATTTCTCTTGCACCGAAGTTTCTATACTTCCAGTTCCCCCAGAATTTATAATCTTTAAATTGACTCCTTCTTCTTTAAGCATTTTAATGATTGCTGTCCTTCTTTCAGCTACAATTTTTATCGATTTTGATTTCAAAAATTGAATAATCAGGTTTTTAAAACCATTTGAAGGATCACTATCCGCCAAACCAGCAATTTGTGCTTCATATCCCATGATACCTTCAAGCACTACAAATTCATTGTTTTTTATTATTTTATACAGTTCTATAACATCTCCAACCTGCTTCAGAGAAGACCTATATACCCCAAAATAAATACCTGGAAAATTGGTGGTCATGTCGATATCAAGGCATATTGGAATTTGTATTCCAATTGATTTCCCTACTTTATTTATCCTTTCAATATGCTCAGGTAAATCAACCATCAAAACAATTTTTTTACCCTTTTTTATCTCCTGAGCCAACTGAAGAATATAATAATCATTCACCACCGGGTAGGCCAAAAGCAAATTATCTACTCCGTTTCTGGAGAGATAAATAGTATCCTGAGCGCAATAACTCATTACTCCTGATACATTTATTCCTGAAGTCAATATCTTTTGAATAATGGCAAGACATCTTATAGATTTGCTGGCGATTCTTATTGGTGTGCCTTTAGCTCTTTTCGCTATTTCAGAAATATTGATATTGAGTAAATCTAAATCAACAAAGGCAAATGGAGCTGGAGTATCCTTAAAAACTTTCCGATAATAATTATAATCCCTTGTTACTTCCATTTTAAAACACTCAAATCAAAAAAGCAAAGATAGCACTTTTCCATAGATTGCAGTGAGGACAAAGTTAGGAAGGATTTATTGGCTCTGAACTAAACCTTTATGATGTAGGGGATTTATCATTGCGCACTAAAATAATAGCCTATCCGAGCATTACAGAAAAGGGACGAGGGAGAACCGATTTTGTTTTTGATAAAAAGTACGACCTCCCACTTGATTTTTATGTCAAATTAGGATTTATACTTAACCTTGACAACTAACCGGTGGAGGTGCTAGCGCTACTGACTACGTTTTTCAAACCACTTTTGGATGGGAATTATAATTCAATATTTCCTACACCTCATTACAAAAATACTATTAGGTGTAAAAAACAAGATATTGAAGTGTTCTTTGAAATTTGTTGAATTAATCTTCATCATCTATTTGATCTGATAAATAGTCTAATTCAGAATATTTATCCTCATATTCTTCTTTAGAATCATCTCTCAATATACCATCCTCATCATAATCGTTATCATCGCTTACAATTTGTTGGGCTTCCTGAATAGTCATCCTAATAAGATAATGTTTATCTTCTGTTTCAAAAGATAATGCACTCACCTTTTTTCCTTCTTTATTTTTAAAGGAAATCAGGTTTTGACTATAGCCATTTGGATAAACCAACTTTATTTGTTCCTGAATCGCAGTGGAAAGTTTCTCGTAATCCTTTAGGACTCTGGGTTTTTGATTATTCATATCAATATGTCTAGAAATTTTCAAAAAATTTAACAGCTGTAGACTCTTTAAGAGACATTAATATTTTATTGAATAATTAAGAATTAAAAAAAATTCCGTCAAACACATTATCATAAAATTCACCCAATTTGAAGAGGTAATTATAAAAAATTTATGGATTAAAAATGAAAATAAATATCAATTTTTTTAAGAAAAATGATAATAAAACTTCAACACTAAAATACCTGAAATTTGTTGTTTTTCTAGACCAATATTTTAATGCTTTTTATTAAAATCAATTCATATTTTTCCATTTCAAAAAAAACTGGTATCACTTTCGTACTGAATTCATCTTTTAAGTGTTGAAAGTATAACTTTGCACAAAGAATTGATTTTTTAATGTACCAGATAGGGATTAGATTTTTTTTACTAGTTATAATATCAATAGTACTCCTTCCCAATAATCTTATTGCCCAGAAAAAAAAAGGGAATAATAAGTTAAAATATGAGGAAATTGATGCATTACTGCTTTCTGGAGAAATTCAAGAAGCAAAAAAATTACTTATTCAGTTTATTCAGGGTAATCCCAAAAATGCATTCGCATCGTACCAATTAGGAAAAATATATACTAAAGAGCTTAAATCAATATATCTTTTTAAAGAAGTAGAACTTACCACAAAATATAAATCTGCTTTAAATCTTCTTCAGGTGGCATTAGCCATGGCAACAAAAAAAGAAATAAGCCAGAACAAAATTTATTACCAAAGAGAATTCGGGAGTAAAAAAATAGGGGTAAATGATGTGAAATTATTCTATCAGGTGGCGGTGAATGATTTAAGTAATTATTGGAATGAGATTGAAGAAATAAAGATAAAGTCCAAACTAATAAAACATTATTACCAAGAAGCAGAAAATAAGTTTTTTTATATTAAAAACAACTTCCAATCTGTTTCAGCTTTATATTTCATTTCCGATGAAGTATTTATTTCCAGTCTAAATGAAATGGTCCGAAGTTTCAATCTGATCCATGCGAACATTAACCAACGGGACGTCCTCATAAAATCCATCCCTCTACAAAAAAACGAAATCCTTTCCCATACCCAACAGTTTGATTTTGTAAAAGTAAAAGGTTTTGAAGCCAATCGTATTAACGCTAATATTTTTAGTGATCAGCAAGTAACTCTTTATGACTATGGTGCCTGGGCTAGTGATATTATTAAAGTAATGCGAGAGGACATTCTGCCAATTAAAACAAAATTACTGGAAGTGGACGCTAATATTTCAGCATCCATCAATAGTTTTTTTAAAGAATCTCCTTATTTAAGCCATCTAAATTTAAAAAATAATCAACAGCTCATATTTAATCTTTTCCAACTTGATGGCAACTCTCTGGCAGCAAAACTGCTCATGTACAAACAGTTTAAATTAGAATATTTACTAAAATTGAAGGAGAGTGACTTAAAAGATAAAAAAATTAAGAAATCGCTTGAAGTGAGACTTAAGGATTGCGAGGAAGTTTTAAAAAACATTGTAGTTTCTGATAATGAAATAAAGAAATATCAAGGGTATATAAAAAATGTATATGGAGGAAAAGAAGGACTTGAGCAATTTATTGCATTAGAATTTTCATTTTTGGCATCGGAGCTTGCCAAACTCAATGAAAAGCCGCAGGGGTATTATGATTTCCAGGCACCATTAGCCACTGTAAAGAAAAAGCCAAGGAAGATGGCGTTTACCAATAAACAAATCATTATTGACATTGATCAGATTAATAAAGACTCTCTAATTTCTTTTGGAGGATATGCCGCTACCGTAACTTTTCCCCTCCCTGAAAACAAAATCATGGCACTTGGTCTTTGCGAAGGTATTACTAAAGAAAACAGAGATGTATTTGTAGCGATGTTGGATGAAAGCCAGCAAATTAATTGGATAAGGCGATTTATGTACCAACAAAATGAGCAATTTTTCAATAATGAAATACAGCTGTTAATCAAAGATAAACAAGATAAAGCCATTTTTACCCTTCATTCAAGTTTGGGCAATATTGACTTATATAGGATTGCAGGAGTGGACAATAGAGGCGAATTACTTTTTGAAAAGGATCTAAATGAGTTTATCCCAAGAAAAATGACAATAATTGATGAAAACGAATCTATTCTACTAGTAAGTAAAGGAAAAAATGGAAGTGATAATGCAGATAATTTTGAACCTTGCAATATCTCAAAGTACAACTACTTCGGAGAAAAAAAACATTCCTTCGATTTATTGCTTAAAGGAGTAATATCAGATATAGTAAGAACACATTCAGGGGTTTTAATTCTTGGGAACTTTCTCACAATAAAAGGTCTGGATGGAAATGTAATTCAAAGTAAAGCTTTCGATAATAAGGGATTCAATGCATTTACAGTATTTTTGGATAACAATGGTATTGTGAGAAATATTACTCCTGTGCTATCAGAAACACCAATATTCGGACAAAGAATAAATTTGGAGGATGATTCTATTTCCCTGATTGGTGTGGAAGGAGATTTCATTTACAAACCTCAAGGCAGAATAGAAGGTGGAAAAAATTGGGAATATGTAATAGAAATCCCTTAATTTTCCGAAAAATTCAATAACATTCTATCATTACATAAACCATTCAATCGCTTAATATGTCTAAATCACTAATTATAATCCGTCATGCGGAAGCTATTCCTTCTGGTTCAGAAATCAAAGATTTTGACCGACCGCTTTCCAGTGGGGGCTTAACACATGCTATGAAATTGGGAAGGACTCTGTATCAAAAGAATGTTTCTCCAAACAAATTTATCTGTAGTAATGCGGTAAGGGCTGAATCTACAGCTAAACTTATAGCAGAACAAATTCACTTTGAAACCACTGAAATAAATCTTATTGAAGACTTATATAATATCTCCCTTGGAAATTTCTTAAGTTTTGTTAAAAAACTTGATGATAGCCTTGAAACAGTATTAGTTGTAGGACATAACCCCACTTTAAGTTATTTTGTTGAGTTTGTCTCAAATCAAACAGGTTATGACCTGGAACCTGGAACAGCTGTAAAAATCGATTTTGATATCATCAGCTGGTTGCTAATTGATCAGAACAATGGGGAAATAGAATGGAAACTCTAAAGTTTAATACATTCCTATTTCCCTTCTAAAACCAGATAATAACACTTTGTTTTTAGCTTCAATTCTTGGCAAACGAGCACCAGAATTAGTAAAAATACCTGTTGATAGATAATTTAATGCCTCTTTGAGGCATTTTTCATTTTCATCCCCAAAATCTCTATTTAAATCATCATCTACAATAGAATTCACAGGAATACCGTCAAATAAATCTGTTTCACCAACTGAATTAACTACCCTGAAACTAATAGGAACAACTACCTTTCCTTCCATTCTAAATGCATACATACCAGCCAATTTTCCATTAGTATTTTGCCCGATAGTAACCACATCCAAATATGGTTTTAATCCACTAATAAGGACTTCACTTGCTGAAGCAGAGGATTTGGTGGTAATAAAAATCACTCGTTTTAAATCCAATTTAACTGAGGGATCTTCTAAATAGAACTTCTCGTTATTTGATTTCTTAGAATCATTGTGCGTAAGCTCTGAAAAAAGTTTCCCCACATTTTCCTTAGGCGCCAACATGCTACCAAACAATATACCTATATCGAATAAACCACCTCCATTGTACCGTAAATCAACAATGAGTTCACTGATATTTTTTTCCTTAAATTCCCCAAGAACATTCTCAAGATCAGGTTTAGATTTTTCAATAAAATTATTAAAAACCATATACCCTACCTGTTTTCCAGCGATCTCATGAATACTATTATGCAGAATAGGTTTAATTTTCACAACATCTTTTACTAGCGAATAATCCTTGGCTTCCCCATTGAAGCCCAAGAGTTGAAGTCCAAGAATTTCTCCTACATTAGATCCTCCAAAAGCAGCACTAAAATTATTTATAGTGCTTACATCTTTGTTATTAATTTTCAGAATTTTAAACCCCCTTTTTATACCGAGGGAATCGGCCGGAGAACCTGGTTGTACAAAACTGATTCTTAAATCATTATTTTCATCCCAGCGAGTACCGAAACCTGTCCCGACAAACTCTCCTGCTTTAAAATATTGATCAAATGCCAATTCATCGGTCATATAACTCCATCTGTCAAAATCTTTATTCAACATGGCATCCAGAAGTTCATCCGAGCTCGTATAATTATTAACATTCACTTCTGGCAACTCTTCATTCCATAAATACCATTCTTCCATCAATTCTACCAGACTTTCCCTAAAGGCCAATTCCTGCGGTTCTAAAAATTGTGGATCATCCTTCTCACAGGAAGATATCAGAAACAAGACCACAAGGAAAAAAGGAATGAAAATAAATTTCAATGAATCACGCATAACATCCAGGCTTTCAACAATTGGAAAAACAAACTTTAAAAGAAAAATAACGCAACAAAATATAAATCGATCTATTAAATGAGTATTGGCCAACCAGTTATTTTCATAAATAAAAATCACCAACCATTTAACCTCAATTATTACCAAAAATGCTAATTTAAGCCCGTTAAATCATTTTATGGATTTTGATGAAATTATTTATTAATTTTATGTTTAGAAACTATTAAAAAGAGTACTCACTTAAATTCTTTCAGCTTTCTTTTTTCACCAGATTCTGATACCACTCAACTAAAAATAAAATTCTTTATCTTCTAATAAGGAATTAATTTTTTGCAATCTTTTCAGCACTAATTAACCACCTTACTGGCAATGCTTTAAGCCTATCAGGATACTTATTACCTTACCATCTAATTTTGTTAATTATTTAGATTACTACATAATGAATCCAAAGCTGCTAACCCTTTTTTCACTCTATTTGGTTATTATTTGCAATAGCCCAACTACTATTGCCCAAAAGGGAAAATCTGGTACACTCGATCCAAAAATTTATAATCTGAATGAGAAAAATATAAAGATGGCTGCAAAGCTCATGCTATATGAACAATGGACCATTGCCAATATTTATCACACAGATGGCACCTACCATGTGGGCATTCCTATAAAATATGATATCCTGGAGGATTACTTTAAAATTAAGTCTCCTAAAGGTTTAAGTTACCTTCCTGGGGAAGAAGTGAAAAAATTTGAATGTGTAGATCCCAAAACAGGTCTGATGGAATCTTTCGTAAATAATGCTTATTTTAAAAATTCAGATATTAATAAAGGGTTCCTTCAAATTCTCGAAAATGGTTATTTTAATTTATATAAGAGCACATTTATTGAATTAACAAAAGGACAACAGTATATTAAAATAATAGACGCTAGTATTTATTTTGATGATGTGGAAAGAAAAGATTGTTTTTTTATAGCAACAGACGAAAATCTAAAAGATTTAATCCCTTCTAAAAAAGGAGTATCCAAAAACTTTGAGGCTTTTAATATTCCGGTGATGAGTTACATTAGAGAAGCAAAACTCAAAACAAGGAATGAAGAAGATCTTAGGAAAATCATTCGATATTGTAATTCACAGGCAGTAATGGCTGAAAATCCTAATTAGATTTAAACTAAAAAATAGCATTAAAATCTTAAAAAAGCTGCTGCTTTTATACCAATAATAAATAATTGTATTCCCATCACGGTAATCATTAAACCCATGATCCTTGAAACCACATTCATTATATCACTACTTAATAAGTATAATACTTTATCCGAAAAGCAAAAAACTAAATAGGTAAGGGTAAAAATAGCATTATACAGATTAAAATATCACCAGTTTGCAAATAGGAGGTATATGTCCCTGTAAAGTTAATGATTGCAGAATCCTATAAAATAGAAATAACAAATACCTCAATGCTATTAATACCCATAATATGGCGCTGTAAAAGGGTCGAGTAGACCAGGGGAATTTCACCCCAATTCTCTCACAGAACCGTACGTAATGGTCTCCCATTATACGGCTCTTATTGTTCAAGCCCTTTAAACCCTTTGCTTCTATGCTCATGGATAAAATCCATACTGCCAGTGGACAAACATATTGGGATTTTCTTTACAGATCTTTTTCAGCCAATTTCTTGCTGCCTTGATTCTTCCACGGAAGCGTTTGAAGCGTTTCATAGTCCATTTTAGGAGTTGTCCATTTAGGTATTTCATTACCTTATAGAGTAGTCTTAGATTTACTTTACCAAAGTAGTTTATCCATCCTCTTACATGAGGTGCTAATAAAGGTGCCAGTTGTTTTAACTCTACCGTAACCCGTTTTGTCAGATACTTCGACTTTATGGTATCAATAATCTTTCTAACTGATTTCTTACTGATAGCCGCAGGACCATAAGTAGTAAATAATACACCTGACTTCCTATTCTTGGCTACTTTTGGTTTAAAGCTCATTCCTAGAAAATCAAAGGTTACTTGCTGATATTGCTTTTTCCTGTTGGTTGTTTTACAATACACAATTTTTGTTTTGATTGGATGCAGGGTTAGTCCACAAGCCTGTAATCTGGCTCTTATTTCAGTCAGTAAGCTTTCTGCTTTTTCCTGACTCATGCAGTGAACTATGATATCATCTGCAAATCTTTCAAAAACTATTTCTTTGTGATGTTTCTCCATCCATTTGTCAAAAGCATAATGTAGATACAAGTTTGAAATCAAAGGAGAAATTAC
>JAHQVQ010000315.1 GCA_019634305.1 Flammeovirgaceae bacterium
AGGTTAAACGCATCAAACTTTTAGATAGCTCTTAGAAGGAAGTTAGAATAGATTTTAATAATTTTATTTTTTGAATTAAAAAATAAAATCGGGCTTCATAAGCTCCAAATAGTGTTTGAATATTTTCATGCGTTTAACCTATATTATAAAAGAAATTTAATATATCTGAACTTTTATTTCTAACTTTCAAAATACTCTCATTGAAATAAAATCAGTAAATTTTTAATAATCAAATACTAACTTTGTTGATAGAAAATAACCTAATAAGTTTTATAAAATAATTAAAACTTGAAACCAACCAATCCACTTTTTTACCTAATCACCATCATTTCAATAAGTTTCTATTTCTCCTCCTGTGAGCTTCAGGAGGAGGTGATTACTGATGATCCTGCTATTGAACTTTCATTTTCTACTGATACTGTTTTTTTTGATACTGTTTTTACTACACTGGGCAGTATTACGAAAAGGTTTAAGGTTTATAATCCTTCCGAAAATGCTGTAAATCTTTCTAGTATTAAATTGGGTAGTGGTAATGAGTCTTCTTACTCTGTGGTGATTAATGGCTTTCAGGGTAATCAATTGAATAATATCCGGCTGTTGGGTAAGGATAGTTTATTGATTTTGGTGGAGGTTTTGATTGATCCTCAAGAGGAGGATTTACCTTTTATTGTGCAGGATTCCTTGGTATTTGAAACGAATGGTAATGTACAGGATGTAAAATTAGTCTCCTGGGGACAGGATGCTGTTTTTTTTAGAGGAATTCAGGCTGTTGATTGCAATACCACATGGACTAGTGATAAACCTTATGTCATTTTTGATACATTGGTTGTGAGGAATAATTGCAACCTCACAATTGAAGAAGGAACAAATATTAATTTTGGTCCTAATGCAGCTTTAATTGTCGGTGGAAATATTACAGTAAATGGTAGCCTTCAAAGGCCTGTTATTTTTTCTGGAGTAAGAAAAGATGAAGGTTATCAGGAAGTTCCCGGACAATGGGGATCAATCCAGTTTACAACAGGAAGTAAGGATAATATTTTTAATTGGGCAATCATCGAAAATGGAACTATTGGAATAATCATGGGTACTCCTGATGAGGATAATGAACCTGATGTCCTTATTTCAAACTCAATTATAAGAAGTATGAAAGCCTTAGGTGTACAATGTTTTAATTCAGACTTACTAATGGTAAATTCTCTTGTATATAGAGGAATTATTGGCACCGTATATTTTTCTGCGGGAGGAAATTATGAACTTTATCATAATACATTTGCAGCTGTTTCTCCGGAATTTTTTCGTGATAATCCTTCTTTTTTGGTTAAGAACTATGAGATTTTGAGTGATAAATCCATTATTACCGATGATTTATCACTTACCATGGCTAATAATATTATTTGGGGGAAATTAGAAGAGGAATTATTTTTCGATTTTGTTTCGGAAAGAGAGTTTGATGTTTCTGCTTCCAATAATTTGCTTAAAACCCTAATTACTGAATTTGATGCTAATAATATTCTTAATGAGGATCCTCAGTTTTTAAATCCTTCTGAGAACTTATTTATGTTAGATACTTTAGGAGAAAGTCCGGTAATTGACCAGGGTATCAACTTAGGTATAGAGACTGATTTGGCTGAGAATAATAGGGATGAAAACCCTGATATTGGGGCTTATGAATTTATAAAGTAAGTTTAATTTCAAAAGTTTTGTAACAAATTTGTGCCATCTAAAAAACCTTTTGTCATTATTTTTCCTTTACTGTTATTCAACCTTATTCTATTTTACCAAGAAAGTCAATTAATTATTAGAATAATCTTATTTCTTTTCCCCCTCAAAATCTTTTCTAATCTAAATTTTCCATAAATAGGGATTATACATTAGATTCGAATTTTCTTTTTTATTTAATTGATCGCTCAGGAAGGATTTTGAAGTAGTTTTTTATGGTAGTTTCTCCCAATAACCCTTTTCAAATTGTTTATTCATTATTTCAACACCAATATTTAGGTTATTTATTTGAGTCATTTGTAGTTGAGTTAAGTGAAAATAGAAAGCTTACGCTAAAACATCAAAATATTTCCCATCTCAATGCCCATGAGTTTGCATCAGGACTTAATGAGACTGATTATAAATTGATTGAATTAATGGATTCCATCCAACAGGAAGCTATTATTAAGAAATTTTATAAAAAGAAAGCTTTGCCCGCTAAGTTTTTTGAGGATGTTTATTTATCCAAAAGAAAAGATGAAGCCCTTATTCAATATATAGAGCAATACATTGAAACTAGAAGAGGAAAAATATTGAATCTTTTGGCAGGAAAGGAGCTTTATGAAATGGCAAATGATGGTAATCCAACTCAAAATAAAATTGAAGTACAAAGGGATAAAGCCACAGTTCTTTTTCATTTCAGACGAAATGAGGATAATACTCATTATTTTCCCACCATCAAATATCAAGGTGAAAAAGTTGATTTCCAATACAAAAATGGAATTCTGATATGTAATGAACCTGCCTGGCTGATGCTGGAAGGTAAATTATTCACTTTCGAAAAAAATATAGATGGCAATAAGATAAAGCCATTTTTAAATAAAAGGTTTATTGCCATTCCTAGAAGCATGGAGGATACTTACTACAAAAAGTTTGTTACTCCACTAATTGAATCTTTCGATGTTTATGCAAAAGGATTTGATATTAAATCTATTTATAAAAAACCTTTTCCGAGTATTTCCCTTTCTGAAATGGCAGGAAGTTCTGGTGTTCTATTTGGAAATAATGGAGATACTGTAGTTGAAGATAAGGATGAAAAGATTGTTTTCACCCTGGGTTTTAATTATGATAAATTTAAGTTCGTAGCCAATAAAACAACCCGAGTATCTGTAAAACTTGAAAAAGAAGATGATAATTTTACTTTTTATCGGGTGAATAGAAATATAGAATTTGAGAATGATATAAATCAAAAACTACAGGATCTTGGTTTGGATATGAAAGGAGGAAAGGCAGTAATGGAAAAATCCAAAGCATTTTCCTTTATTTCAGACAGACTAAAAGAATTACAAACTGCGGGAATAAATGTTAAGCAACCTAATCCTAATGGTAAAAAATATTTTTTAGGTCAATCCAAGTTAAGTTTAGAAATTAATGAAAATAAAGATTGGTTTGACATAAATGCCATTGTAAAGTTTGGAGAATATGAGATTCCCTTCCTTAAATTAAGAAAACTAATAATTTCCAATAAAAAGGAATTTGTATTACCTAATGGAGAAGTTGCTGTAATTCCGGACACCTGGTTTTCCCAATATTCAGATCTTTTTAATTTTATTGATGAGGATGATCAAAACCATACTCTGAAAAAGCACCATATTGCTATGGTTCAAGAATTAAAGGCTGGAAGTTTGGCTAAGGTTTCTATGAGTAGAAAATTGGAACAACTTAGGGACTTTAGCAAGATTGAACAATCTGAATTATCATCGAATTTCACTGGTGAATTAAGACCCTATCAAAAAGCTGGTTATGACTGGTTACAATTCTTGGGTGAATATAAATTTGGAGGATGTCTTGCAGATGATATGGGCCTTGGGAAAACTGTACAAACCCTGGCAATGCTTCAAAAGGAAAAAGACCAAAATAATGCAGGCACAACATTATTGGTTATGCCTACTTCCCTTCTCTATAATTGGGAAATGGAAGCTAAAAAATTCACTCCAAACCTTAAAGTGTTTAGCTATACTGGTTCTTCTCGAAATAAGGACCTGGAACAGTTTAGTAATTATGATTTGATTTTAACTTCCTATGGAATAGTAAGAATTGATGTTGATATTCTTGAAAATTTTTATTTCAATTATATCATCTTAGATGAATCTCAAGTAATTAAAAATCCTACCTCAATAATCGCTAAGAGTGTAAATCAGCTTAAATCGAATAAGCGCTTGATTCTTACTGGTACGCCAATAGAAAATACTACAATGGACTTATGGTCCCAAATGAACTTTGTAAACCCTGGTTTATTGGGTAACCAAAAATATTTTAAAAAGGAGTATCAATTGCCTATTGAAAAACGGCAAGATTTTCAAAAAAGTAAAAAACTACATGCATTGATTAAGCCATTTATAATGAGAAGACATAAATCTCAAGTGGCAAAAGATCTTCCGGAAAAAATCGAAAAAATTCAGTATTCTTCTATGACTAAAGCTCAGGAAGAAGAATATGAAGAAACAAAATCTATTTACAGAAATAAGATTTTAGATCAGATAGAAACCAGTGGTGTTTCAAAATCACAAATGTTACTTCTTCAGGGTTTAACTATGCTTAGGCAACTTGCTAATCACCCAAAAATGGTAAATCCAGATTCGGAAAGTGATTCAGGTAAGCTTGAGGATGTTATTCATATGCTAAATACTGCCATTGAAGAAGGACATAAGATTCTTATTTTCAGTCAGTTTGTTAAGCATTTAAATATTTTAAAGGATTATTTGAATAAAAATAAACTATGCTATGCTTATTTAGATGGTTCAACAAAAAACAGGAAAGAACAAGTAGATAATTTTCAGAATAACCCTGATTTAAAATTATTTCTCATTTCCTTAAAAGCAGGTGGACTTGGACTTAATTTAACCGCTGCAGATTATGTTTTTATTCTTGATCCCTGGTGGAATCCGGCAATTGAGGCCCAAGCTATTGATAGAGCGCATAGAATTGGGCAGGAAAATAAAGTAGTGATCTATAAATTCATTACCAAAAATTCAGTTGAGGAGAAAATTATAGCACTTCAAAATAGTAAACTTAAATTGGCAAATGAGCTAATTAAAACTGAAGAAAGTTTTATTAAAAACCTTTCAAAGAATGATATTGAGGCATTATTATCATAAAAAAATGGCGTTTTGAATTTTCAAAACGCCATTTTTTTTCAACAATTAAAAGAAAATATTAATCCTGAGCAACTGCCTCTTCTTCAATGGTTTCACCATTAATTTTAGCCTTTATTTTCATTTCAAGCTCATCCATAAGTTCTGGATTATCTCGAATTAATTCTTTCACAGATTCTCTACCTTGGCCAAGTTTTGTTCCTTTATAGGAAAACCATGAACCTGCTTTCTTTACAATTTCAAAATCAACTCCCATATCCAAAACTTCTCCTGCTTTAGAAATTCCTTCTCCATAAAGAATATCGAATTCAACAACCTTAAATGGAGGAGCTACTTTATTCTTTTGAACTTTAACTCTTGTTCTATTTCCTGTGATTTTATCAGCAGATTCTTTAATCGCCCCAATTCTTCTAATATCCAGTCTCACTGAGCAGTAATATTTTAGCGCATTACCACCAGTTGTAGTTTCTGGGTTACCAAACATTACCCCTATTTTTTCCCTAAGTTGGTTAATAAATATGCAACAACAGTTTGTTTTACTTATGGTACCGGTTAATTTTCTTAAGGCTTGTGACATTAACCTGGCCTGTAGTCCCATTTTACTTTCTCCCATCTCCCCTTCTAATTCCGCCTTTGGTACTAAAGCAGCGACAGAGTCAATTACTATTATATCTATAGCTCCTGATCTTACTAAATGTTCTGTAACTTCAAGTGCTTGTTCTCCATGATCAGGCTGGGATATTAATAAGTTATCTAAATCAATCCCCAGTTTTTCTGCATATATTTTATCGAAGGCATGTTCTGCATCAATAAATGCCGCTATTCCACCTGATTTCTGGGCTTGGGCAATTGTATGAAGTGCAAGTGTGGTTTTTCCAGATGATTCTGGTCCATAAATCTCAATAATTCTTCCTCTTGGTAATCCTCCTACACCCAGAGCAAGATCTAATCCTAAAGAACCAGTGGATATACTCGGAATATCAATCACACTGTCATCATTCAATTTCATCACAATTCCCTTCCCATGATCTTTTTCTAATTTGGAAAGTGTAAGTTGTAATGATTTTAATTTCTCTGATTGGTCATTATTTGTAGCCATTATTCTATTTTTTTTAATTAATACAATATAATTATTCTTAATTACTTTAAAAATCAAATAATTAAGAAATTTAAAAAAAATTATTTCATCAAATATATTTATGCAAACCATAAAGGATTTACGGTGTGAAAATTTATGCTAATATAATATAATTGATTATTTTTTTAACATAAAAAAGATATTATTTTTAACATATTACTTTTATATACCTCCTTCTAATCTATTTTAATTCCTGAATTTGTAAGCTTTATTTTTTATAAATCAGTAAAAAAATTGTCCAATAAAAACCCAATAAGTTCGTATGATATACAGCAAAATTGCAAAGTTTTTAACTTAAAAGAATACTTGAATTATGTTAAAATTTGTGGCTAAACGCTTTGGCTACGGTTTTTTAGTTATACTGGGAGTAGTACATGTAGTATTCTTTTTATTCCATGCACTGCCAGGTGACCCTGTTGCATTACTTGCAGGCCAAAGGGCTGATCCGGAAACAAGGGAAAATATTAGAAAGGAATTAGGATTAGACCAACCTTTGAATCATCAACTACTGCATTATCTAAATGACCTCTCCCCTATTTCAGTTCATAAAGATAATTCTTACGCAAAAGAAAAATACAATTTTATAACCTATTTTGGAATTGGAGGAAATAATATTATTGCTTTTAAAACACCCTATTTAAGAAGGTCTTTCCAATCGAATAAAAGAGTTGATTTATTAATTCTAGAAAATTTAGAAGGGACTATTTGGCTAGCAATTGCAGCGATGGTATTTGCAACTATTTTTGGAATTTTATTTGGTTTATTAGCAGCTTTGAAACAAAATTCTTTTTGGGATCATTTTTTTGTTACTTCCTCTGTAATGGGAATTTCAGTACCTTCGTTTGTTTCTGCTATCCTTATATCCATGTTATTTGGGTATTATCTTTCCGATTATACCGGACTAAATCTTACAGGATCATTGTGGGTTAATGACCCATTATATGGAAGACAATTGCATTTAAAAAACATTATTCTTCCTGCTATCACTTTAGGAATTAGGCCATTAGCGATAATTACTCAATTAACAAGAAGTTCTATGTTGGAAATTCTCCAGCAGGATTTTGTTAGAACAGCAAGGGCTAAAGGACTGAATAGGTTTATGATTATTGGAAAACATGCCTTAAAAAATGCACTCAATCCTGTAATTACAGCTGTGTCAGGTTGGCTTGCCTCCCTTATGGCTGGTGCATTTTTTATCGAATACATTTTTAATTGGAAAGGATTAGGGCTTAAAACCTTAAAAGCTGTAGAATTATTGGACTTTCCTGTTGTAATGGGTTCTACCCTTGTTGTGGCTGCAATGTTTGTAATAATCAATATTTTTGTTGATGTACTTTATGCGGCAATAGATCCCAGAGTTAGACTTAGTTAACCTTATTTTATAAAAAAATAAAAGTGTCAATAGTTTATATTGATACTTTAAATCTTGGCAAAAGATAAAATATTTATTGTTATCTAACTACACCACCATTTGTAACCTTCTTCCTTGGGGTAATAAAAGATAAACTACCATCTCTATCTTCTGCCATTAATATCATTCCTTCAGAATTAATTCCCTTAATTCTCCTTGGTTCCAGATTTGCTAAAACACATACTTGGAGCCCTATTATTTCTTCAGGTTTAAAAAATTCAGCAATACCACTTACAATTGTTCTTTTATCAACTCCAGTATCCACCTGTAACTTCAAAAGTTTTTTAGTTTTTGGCACCTTTTCAGCGTGTAGAATGGTTCCTACTCTGATATCCATTTTGGTAAAATCATCAAAAGTAGTGGCTTCTTTAACAGGCTCAGCAGGAACAGTAGAAGCCACTCTGGCTTTTTCCAGCTTTTTTATTTGATGTTGTATTTCATTATCTTCGATTTTAGTAAATAATAGCTCCGGAATCCCTAATTTGTCATATGGATATAATAGATCAACACTTCCTGCCTTATGCCATTTTGGATTCCTTAACCCAACCATATATTGGATTTTTTTCGCAGTATTCGGAAGAAATGGAGTTAATAAAACTCCTAAATTGGCTGTTAACTGAAGGGCTATATTTAAAATAGTTTTTACAATTTCAGGATCTTCCTTAATCAGCTTCCATGGCTCTGTATCAGCAAGGTATTTATTTCCTATCCTAGCTAAATTCATCACCTCAAATTGAGCCTCTTTAAACCTATATTTTTCTATTAACTTTTCAACCTTTTCAGGAATATCAGCTATTTTATTAATAATTTCCTTGTCATATTCAGCAAGTTCACCTCTTACGGGAACATCACCATTAAAATACTTATTGGTTAATACTAAAGCTCTATTTACAAAATTGCCCAGAATGGCAACCAATTCATTATTTACCTTTACCTGATAGTCCTTCCAGGTAAATTCACTGTCTTTATTTTCCGGAGCATTAGAATTCAACACATATCTTAATTCATCTTGTCTCCCGGAGAAATCTTTTAAATACTCATGTAACCAAACCGCCCAATTTCTTGAAGTGGATAGTTTATTCCCTTCTAAGTTTAAAAATTCATTTGCAGGAACATTATTGGGCAATACAAACCCTCCATAACATTTTAGAATAATTGGAAATATTATACAATGGAACACTATGTTATCCTTTCCTATGAAATGGACAAGTTTAGTATCATCTCTTTTCCAATAATTCTCCCAGTTTTTACCTTCCTCTTTAGCCCATTGTTTAGTTGCTGAAATATAACCGATTGGAGCGTCTAACCAGACATATAATACTTTGCCGTCTGCTTCTTGTAAAGGCACCTTTACACCCCATTCCAAATCTCTTGTCATAGGTCTTGGTTGCAAACCTCCATCAATCCAAGATTTACATTGACCAAGTACATGCTTTTTCCACTCTTTTGGGTTATGATGTTTTATTCCATCTAATTCACCTTTGGTAATCCAATCATTTACCCATGCTTCGTGCTCATTTAATGGTAAATACCAGTGAGTAGTCTTTTTCAAAACTGGCGAACTTCCTGTAATAGTAGACTTAGGGTTAATAAGGTCTGTAGGAACAAGGGAAGATCCACATTTTTCACATTGGTCTCCATATGCACTTTCATTACCACACTTAGGACATTCACCTACAATATATCTATCAGCAAGAAATTGATTGGCTTCCTGGTCATAATACTGCTCTGATTCGTTTACAGTAAATTTCTCCTTTTCATTCAATACCTTGAAAAAATCCTGTGCTGTTTCATGGTGGATAGGTGCAGAGGTCCTATGATAGATTGAAAAATCAATCCCAAATTCCTCAAAGGTATTTTTATTTATTTTATGGAATTTATCAATAACTTGTTTTGTTGTTACTCCTTCCTTTTGAGCCTTAATAGTTATGGCCGCACCATGTTCATCACTTCCACAAATAAAAGCTACATCTTTGCCTAATTCCCTTAAAAACCTCACATAAATATCCGCTGGTAAATATGCCCCAGCAATATGTCCTATATGTAAGGGACCATTCGCATAAGGCAAAGCTGCAGTTATTGTATATCTTTTATATTTTTTATCTTCCATATGTATCATATAATAGCAAAAATATTGTTGTGGATAAAATTAACCTATTGATACAATTAATTTATGAACCTCAGGATCTTATTCAACAATTATTCCACTAACTCTTTCAATTATCCACAATAGTACAAATGTACAAATTCTAAATTCCCAGACATTTAAAGTTTCCACTTTTTCCAGTCCAAAAACCCTTATTTATCTAATAATTAATAAAAAACCTCCTAAATTTTAAATTTCAAGTTCTAAACATTTACTAGTAGAAAGTATTTCGGTTTATTAAAAAACCGAAATTATAGGACATTTTTAATTTGATTGTAAATTCGAGATTTTTCCCAAAATGAAACATTACTACACAAATAAGAAAAAAAATAGTAATATAAAGTTAAGTCATTATTTATCAGCATTTTACATGAAAATCCACTTGGAATCCTTTTTGAAATAATGTAAGAAACTATTAAAATAGGAAAAAAATAAAAAGTTCAGAAATACAATATTCTAGCGAATCAATTTCAGAAATGGAAAGTAATTGAAAAGCAATTTAGAAAAGTTAAAAGAAAGATGAAGTTTTGCTGCTGGAGCATTTGTGGAGAAAGTGTCCATAAGAAGAATATAGCCCGAAAGTAACCACAAAGCTCAAGGGCTAACGCACAGCAG
>JAHQVQ010000316.1 GCA_019634305.1 Flammeovirgaceae bacterium
AAAAAATAAAGTAAAAATTGCTTTTGTTATAGGAATGATTTAAATTCAACTTTTGAAAAAAAACATTAATGGAAACAAAGAACACAGTTAGTACAATAACCATCAAAAAAGAAGAAATGAAAAAAGAAGCTGCAGATAACATTGAAGCTTTTAGAGAATTCTTCGAAAATGAAACTGGTGGGAAAATTACAAAATCAAAAGCAGCTGCGATGTTGCTTGCTTTTGTAGATGTAAGTCAAATAACCTTAGAAGATATTTTTAAATTGAAATAAATCCTGAATAAAGGATGAATATACAAGAACAAAAAAGAGATGTTCCTCAAATTCTTAAGTATCCATCTAGGTTATTAAGGATTGAAACAAGTCGGCAATTAGATTCTAAACAAATAGAATTGTTTGCTGCTCATGATAACTTTTTTCTAGAAAGGTTATCTAATGAAGTTGATAAGGCTCTAAATAAAATATTAGAACTAAGGGACCAAGGGAATGATCAATACTGTATTGAGATTCCCAGGAGGTTTAAAGATTTATATTTAAACCATAAAATAAAAAAAGGAATACAATCAAGTGTTCTTAATAAAATCGAGCAGATATCTTCTGTTGAACTTACAGGGCTACAAGTTAGAGTTCTAACGGCTATAGTCGCTCTTGCCCAAATAGCTAAAAGTAGGAATACCTTGTTTTACAGTAAGGTGGATCAAAAAGCTACTTTTGAGTTTACGATAACTTCTCTTTATCGTTTAATGGGGTTAAGTAAAAGGGCTTCTAAAAAAGAGAGAGACAGTGTAAAATCGGCTATTGCTGCTTTGCATTATAAAGAGTTTGTTGTTCCTATCTTGAAGCATAAAAGAGAAAGAGGTAAAGTGGTTGATACGTATAGGGGGATAGAGATAAGACGTTTGGTAGAAATAAAAGGGGTAGGGGTCTGGGAAAAAAGTGAAAGAGAAGAAGTAAAAGTAATTGTTGATGCGGCTTTTTTTGATTTTGAAGAAACGGATAAAAAAAAGGAAGTTGCATTTTTTCAAGTGCCTGGAGACTTGAATAAAAAATTAAAAGTAAATCAGGGCAGGCCTAATAAGTCTGTTGAATTATTTATTAAGTTTCTTTATCAATCAATACATTGCCTTGATGGCAAAACAATAATAGAATTTAATTACAGCACTCTAAAGGATGTAATGGATTTAACAAGATACAATAGGCAGGGACAGCCCGGTAGAATACCAAAAGTATTAGAAAAGGCTTTTGATACTGCAATTAAATTGAATCTAATTAAAAAAGTGAAAAAGGCAAGAAATTCAATTGGAGGGGAAAAATATATTTTGACTTTAAAAGAAACAATTTGATTTTTTATTAACAGAAACCCAATGGCTGCCGCCATCGCCAAATTTTGGCAACCAAAGGGTTGTAAAATTAATTACAATGACAAAGTTACAAAACCAAAAATGGATTGTACAAATTCTACGATTCAGAAATCATGTTATTTTAGCTATTCTGGGGCTTGTTAGTTTAAGTTTTGGAAGAATTGTTATCTCTTCTGAGAAACCCTTACCCAATAAGGGTACTGAAATATTATGTGCCATAACGGATGAATTAAAATTAGAAGGGCCATTTAAAACCGCAAATAATAAAGATTTCAGGAGTGAGTTTATCAAGGAAAAACTGACCATAATCTATAAATATACTATTCGTAATAATGTGAGCAGGGTAGATCAGTTGGATGATAAATCATTGTTGGAGATGAACAGAGAAATTAGTAATCTCTTTACCGAAGTAGTACTTAGCCAATTGGATGTCGAGCCCCATGTCTGGAAATATTTTACTGATACCGAAGACTTATATAAGTTGGAAACTGCATTGATGGAACAAGCCAAATTCAATGTTCCAGCCTCTATAAAGCTGGCACAATCGGCTTTGGAAAGTTCTTATGGGAGAAAAATTAAAAATAATAATTACTTTGGGATAAAGGATAAATCTGGAAAAACTAAGGCTCAGGTCACCACTGAATACTACAACAGAGAAGAGGTGAAAAGGAATAAACACAAAATCATATCCAAGAAAAAATTAGAAGTGAACGGACTGGAGCTATTTGTTTGCCGAGTGAAAGATAAGTTTGAACAATATAATTCCCCCTGGCAATCTTTCAGGTCACATTCACTTTACTTAGTTAATAATAAGCGTTACGCGCCTTTATTTATTGGAGGGAAATGCTATGAAAAATGGGCAGAAAAAATTGGTTCGGTAAAAGATGGAGGAGTGGGTTATGCTACTTCTCCTATATATGGGAAAATATTAATTAATATAATCAAAAGATATCATTTAGATTTGCTTGATTTTTGACCAAATAAAATAATAATATTTGACTGGAAACTATAAAAGCATCATTATTAATGATAAGGCTCTCAATTACTTTTTTATCCTTTTTAATATTTTCATTTCACTTAGTAGCACAAGATGAAATTGAATATAATTCAGATGATATTAAGGAAATTAAGTTTTCGGGAATGCAACTAATTAAAGAATATGAACAGCTCCTTAATCTTATTTCCAATACAGATGTAGGTTATGCCAAGCAGGGGGAAATCATTAAGAATAGTTACCAGAAGGGATTTGGTCAGCAAATATTTAAATCAGGAGAAGTGGTGGTGGAAAATAATCTTAATCCTGAATGGACTAAAGAAGATAAGATCAAGGATTTAACGGTTGCCGATTATTTGAATAAGTTCAATTTGTTTTACAGCAAAAGTGATCAAAATTCAGTGGTTTTTCAAAATATAGAAACCTCCCCAATTAGGCAGGAGGAGTATATTTATCTGGAAATTTATTATGAATCAATTTTTAAAGGAAGACATTTAAATTATAATCTTCCTTACCAAATGAATAGGCGAGTGGCTACAATTGAAGCCCAAAGACTTTCTGGAAATTCATGGGATTTGAAAATAGTAGGAGTCACATTTTATAATCCTGTTATTCATCATAATTTTCTACAAAAAAAAAATATTCCCATTCAAGAGATTACAATCAGGTGGGAGGGGGATAATAAAAGTAGTTTATATACTATTTATAGCGGAGAAAAGCTTCTTGGAACGACTTCAGATACTTTTTTTAATATATTAAATCATCATGACTTACAAACTATACAGGTTTTTAACTTGGGAAGTCAACAGAATAAATCTACTACAATAGATATAGATACCATACAGAATACAATTAGCACAGGTACAATTTCCCCAATTAGAAATAAGAGAAAAAAGAAGACAACTAATATAGTCGGGATAATCTTGGTAGTAGTGAGTGTACCATTGATTTTGATCAGTCTATTTACAAAAAATTAGAAGATAAAATGAAACCTTTACTATTTGCAATGGGCCTAGTTATTTGGATAAATTTTTCCAGTTTTGGTCAGCGAAGTGAATTAATTAATAGTGATTACAAATTAATACTTAAAAATGAAGAAGTTACTTTAAGTAGTGTTTTTGATATAAAAGTGGTTGAATACTCTTTAACATTTGAAAAATGTAAGCCCGTAGATTTAATTGAAAGTGCTGTGCTAAAAGAAGCTATAGCGACATATCATTATATTGTTCCCTTTGAAAATCAAGATATTGTTAAACAACCTTTAAATCCAGGTGATAATATCGTAATAGAGGATATAGTACTAATTCCAAATGCCGAAGGCACTTATACTTTTTATGAAGGATATGAATTAGTAACAAAAACAAAGGATGCCTGTGGTGTCGAAAAGGAAACTAGAGAGTTGAAGGTAATAGGCTCATTTACAGTAGAGGTAATTGATTTTAAACTTTTAGTTTCTAAAGTTAATGCCTGTGATATAGAGACCCCAACATTAAATTTAGCAGATTATCATTCTTTGAAAGGTTCATCTGGGATAGAATATAGTGGCGAAAATATAGAGGATGAATCTATGGTAGATTTAATGAATTTCCCTTACACTACAAAGGAATATACTTTTAAAGCATCTGGTTTTTTTAATGGGGAAAAAACTTTAAATTTTCAAATTGAAAAAAAACATTTAGAAAATGTTAGTGCTGGACAAAATCAGGAAATATGTCAAGGTGAAACCTTAACATTAGCTGGTGAATCCCCAATAGGAGGGGAATGGTTATCTGATGATCTAACAATAATTAACGGAAACCAGGTAGATACGAAGGATATCCCGCCAGGAACGTATAACGTGACTTATACCTATCAAGATGGTAATTGTGAAGGAGAGGGTTCTAAACAGATTATCATATTACCATTACCCCAGATTAATGCTGGAGTTGATATTGAATTTTGTGGACAGGGGCAGATTACTCTTACAGGAGCTACACCACAAGGAGGCACATGGAAAGCCAACAGCAATCAAATTGCTGTAAACCAAAACATAGTCTTGATCGGGGAAATTGATTTTGAAGGGAATCTTGAAAAGACTTTTGACCTGACTTACACTTATGAAAATGCCAATGGTTGTAAGGCAAGTAATGTCCGTAAACTCACCGTTTTTGACCAGCCATTAGTACCAGAAGTGACCTATACCCAGATTTGTTCAAGCGGACAAACTACTATTAGCATTGAAAATTACGATTCAAAATTTACTTATGATTGGTATGAAAATAACCAGAAAATCATAGGTGTAAATGGAGACAAATATACAACAGGGATACTCACAGATAATACCAGTTACCAAATCGTTGTCAGTAATCCATTAAACCCTACCTGTCAGGAAATCAAAAAAGAAATAGTTGAAATTACCCCTTTACCTGCCCAACCTTTTTCAGATGATATTGTAATATGTGAAGCAGAGAAAGTAACCCTGATAGCCAGTCATCAAGGTGCAGTAACTCATTTTAACTGGTATGATCAATCGGGAAACCGATTGAATGGAGAAAGTGGTCTTGGAGATACTTACACTACTTTAACACCGATCACTCAGGATGCTACTTTTTATGTAAGCGCGATAATCGGAGGTTGTGAAGGGGAAAAATATGAAGTTCATGTTTACAAAAATAATCCTCCAAAAATTCCGGAAATTAAAGGCGGAACACATTGCGGACCGGGAGAAATCAGGCTGGAAATTACCAGTAATGATGGTGATTTTTACAGATGGTATAAAAGTGAAACGGGTACTGAAATTATCCATGAAGGAAAAACCTATACCCCATTTTTAAACCAGACCACGACCTATTTTGTAGCCGCAGGGAATAGAAGAGATATACCGGGAATTGGGACTTTTAATTGTGAAGGGGAGAGAATGAAAGTTATCGGAACAGTATATGGAATCCCAGCTCAGCCTGATGAAATTAATTATACCACTTGTGGTATTGAGTATGTAGAATTAGAAGGGAAAGGAGGGATTGGAAAAAACTATCGTTGGTATAGTGGGAATGGTACAAAAGTAGGAGAGGGAAGTATTTTCAAAGTAGGTCAGGTCAGTAGAAGTGAAACCTATTTTTATACTACCATTTCAGCGGAAGGTTGTGAAAGTGAGCAGGCAAAAGTGAATATTACCTACAGTGCCACTCCGCCATTGCCTCAGGTAAGTGATATGGAAAAATGTGGAGTGGGAAATATTACCATTGTTCCAAAAGGAGAGGGTGGTGCAGTTTTCCGGTTTTATAGTGTAAATGATCGGGATAATTATTTATATGAAGGTGCAACTTATACTCCCTATATTCAGGGGCAAACCAGATTTTTTGTAAGTCAGGTGGTGGCAGGTTGTGAAGGACAGCAACAAGGTATGGAGGTAACTTATTATCCGGTTCCTGATGCTCCAATAGTAGAAGATGTAGCCTATTGTGGAACAAGTAGTATCAGTATTTCAGCGAGTGGTGGGGCGGTAGGAAGCCAGTATAAATGGTATGAAAGTATGGAAGCAGAAATCCCATTATCTATCGGAAGTAGTTTTAGCCAAAATGATCTGGCGCAAACTACCGCCTATTATGTGTCGGTGACTTCTAAACAAAATTGTGAAAGTAAAAGGGTAAAAGTCACAGCCTTCATCCATGAAATTCCTGAAGTTCCGGTGATCAGTGAGGGATATATCTGTGGAGGAGCAGGGCAAACCACTTTAAGCATCCAAAACCCAATAGCTGGTCTCACCTATGAATGGTATGCGGCATCTGGTCAGTTGTTACATACCGGTCCAACTTTCTCAACCCCTTATCTCACCACCACTACCAGTTATAAAGTGAAAGCGATTTCAAAGGAGAATTGTGAAAGTGATTTGGGAAGTGGAAAGGCCATCATCATCAGTGATGAACCTGTGGCCATTGGAGAAGATATTTCACTTTGCAAATGGGGTGAATCTTATCTTTTAAGTGATGATATTAATCCTAATTTGAAAGGAGGAATTTTTACAGGTTCAGGAGTATTTGATGATTCAGTTTTTATACCTTCAGTTTTAGAACCGGGAACATACGAAATTCAATATACCTATAACAAAGGAGGCTGTAAGGCTTTTGGGAAAAGGGATATTACCATTACCAATGGTATTGGGGAAAAGAATTTAGTTTTGAACTATGGTACTTTACAAGTTTGTGAAAATGCTGATCCTGTTCTTTTAGATAATTATGTTTATAAAGATTATGTAGCTGAAAGTACCTGGGAAGGAGAGGGTGTGACCTCCAATGTTTTTGATCCCAATGTACTTGCTCCAGGTGTTTACAACCTGGATTATCAGGTGGAAATTAATGGGTGCACATATACAGCAAAACAACCTGTAGAAGTGATTAAAAGTTTTGCTGTGAAGCCAAGGTTATCCCAATCGACACTAGAAGTTTGTGAAAATGATCAGGTGAGTATATTTGCTGGGGCTTCAGAAAACAACGAAGACTACCACTGGTATAATGAAAATAATGAGTTAATTGGGAAAGGTGCTACGCTGGAATTTCAGGCTACAAAAAGTGACTTCATTTCCTGCAAAGGGGTAGATGCTAAAGGATGTGAATCAGATCCGGCTACCATTGTACTCAATACTTATGAATTTCCCGACAGTATTATAGCCAGTGCCCAAAAAATTAGTATTCGGGAATCGGTGGAGTTTGATATTTTTGATCCTAATGAAGGAGCAAATACTTACGATTGGGATTTTGGAGATAACCAACAATCCAGCCTGAAATCTCCGGCCATTTTTTATTACAAACCGGGGGAATATGAAGTGAAATTAGTTGTGGCTAACCTGAAAAAAGGATGCAGTGATACGCTTTCTTATAATATTTCAGTGAATGGTATACCCGATACTACGGATATCATAACTGGTTTAGATGATGAATTTGAAAAAAATTCTATTAGCATCTTTCCTAATCCTTTTTCAGATGTATTGAAAGTAGAAATTGAGGCAAATGAAAGTAATATCATTCCCTTTAAAAAGTCCTCTATTCAGCTTTTTGATTTGCTGGGCAGACAACCACTGAAACCTGATGATTTTTCGGGAAATGGGAATGCTATTTGGATCAATACTGAAAGCCTGCCCAATGGAATTTATATTATCAGAATCAATTCGAAGACTTTTAAACTGACCAAATCATGAAAAGAATTTACCTTATAATATTGATTTGTTGTATAGCCGTTTCCTGTGAATTCAGGTGGGAGGATTCCATGGTGGCCAATGTTCCTCCGGAAATTGCTTTTATTAAAAATGGAGAAACCATTAATCCTGATAGTGGAGAGTCATACAAAACGATGGAAGACAGCCTGAAAATTGGTTTAAAATCCAACGTCACAAGTGTCACTTTTTACTACGAAGTGAGGGATGAAAACCTAAGAGAGGTAAGCTATGAAGCTCCGGATGGGGAAATACTTTCTTCCAATATATTAGAAAATACAACTGATCAGTATCAGGTAGTTTATCGTCCGGGTAGAGCAGGTAAAAATCAAGTAAAGATTATAGCGAAGGATGAATTTGGAGCCACTTCCAATATTATCCTAAATCTAATTGTCTATGAAAATTTACCACCAGTGGCCATGTATTCCTATACCAAAAAGAGCATTATCAGGCCAGGTCATTTTGAGTTTTCCGGAGAACCTTCCTATGATCAGGATGAAAAGTATGGAGGTGATATCATCCATTACCAATTTGAAATTGATGGAGTAGAAATTCCTAGTCCGGAATCCATTGTAGAATATATTTTTCAGGAAAAAGGTCAACATGAAATTAAGCTGAAAGTACAAGACAACGATGGGGAATGGAGCGAAGAATTAAGAGAATTGATCACCATAGAATTTTAAAATTATGAAAAATATACTCATCACCATCATCATATTAATGGGAAGTTTATCCTACAGTTATGCTCAACAAAAAAATCCCAACAAAAGACCAAAGCAGGTGAAATTTAAGCCAAAGAAAGCGAAGCTGAATGGAAGTGAATTGAAAGTAGAATATTTGCCTGGAGAAAACGGAGTAGATTTTTTCGTTTACAAAGGAGAAAAAACCACTATGGTAGGAGGGGGGTATATCCATTATATATTAAAAGGATTTGCTCTAAAAGCACAAGTAGCCTACGAAAAAGGTTCACCATTTCAGATCCCCTATGAAGCTTATTATGTGAAAGTAGTACCGCACTATAATTTAGTTAATATCAAATCCAGTTTTCATTTAAATCTCAATGCCGGAGGAGTGATGGTGTACGACCTTTATTCGGCCTACGAACCCCTTGATGAAAAGATGAATTTTGGCGTTTTGATAGGCTTAGAAGTGGAATACGCCATAGGAAAAGTAGCCTTTCTGGCGAACCTCGAACAACAGTACGTACAAACTGCGAGGCTATTTGGAGGAGGAGGATTACGGTATTTTTTTTAAAATTAATCAGGAATAAAAGATAGAAATCTAATCAAAAAAGAGGAAGGGTTTCCCCTTCCAGAAATTTTAAGCCAGGATATAATCCACAGCCTTTTGTGCCTGAGCAGCTGCTTCAACCAGTAACTTGTGGTCACTTTTAAGTACATCCAACCAGCCCTGAATGTAGGCTGCTGAATCTTCCAAAGTTTGCTGGTTTTGAATGCCGATATGTCCACAAAGGAAACAGGCTCCCATTTCCGCCAAAAGTTCCTCTTTA
>JAHQVQ010000317.1 GCA_019634305.1 Flammeovirgaceae bacterium
ATATTTTTTAATATTTCGAAAGGCGATTTTAAAAAAATGCAGGTACATGGATTTTAAATTTTTTATTTAAAGAACAAACTCATCCTTTATGGCTAAAGGTATTAGTTGAAAAATTTCAATTCTCCTAAATTTAAATATACCCACAAATAAAAATTGATAAGTCTTTTTACTGAAAAAATTTCTGGTTTTCCTGATTTTCTGTAAGTTTAGTGCACCGTCTTGTTCTTTAAGCCGGAATAGTATACTAATTGAAATTGAAAAACTAAATATGAAAATTTACAACACTTCAAAAATCTTATTTTCTATTGTCTTTTTTATTCCTCTTTTCTCTTTTCAACAACCTGAATTAGCCAACACAGATAAGAAATCTGTTGATTATGTTGATCCATTTATTGGCACTGATTTCTTTGGTCATACTTTCCCAGGAGCTACATCCCCTTTTGGAATGGTACAGCTGAGCCCTGATAACGACACAGAGGGTTGGACCTACAGTTCAGGATATTCTTACCAGGATAATACCATCATGGGATTTAGTCATACGCACCTTAGCGGAACAGGATATACTGGCTGTGGAGATGTACTCTTTATGCCAACAATTGGAAACAAAATCGATGTAGTTCCCGGGCCAAAGGATAATCCTTCGATGGGTTATAGATCTACATTTAGTCATGAAAAGGAAACCTCCAAACCGGGTTATTATTCAGTAATATTGGATGATTACAATATCAAAGTGGAATTGACTACCACTAAAAGGGTTGGTTTTCATCGATATACTTTCCCAAAATCAGGCAAAGCTCCTATTATCATTGACCTGGGACATACCATTGGGGGAACTGCTGAGGATGATATTTCAAAAATTACTATTGAAAATGATTCTATAATAACCGGGATGAAAAGTTCCAGAGGGGTGAAAGTTTATTTTGCAGCACATTTTAGCAAACCATTCAGGTATTCCGGGACTTTTGATGCAGGATATTATACTCCTGAGTCAGGGGCAAGCCTTTTCCCCTATAAAAATGAAGAAATTGGGAGAAAAATTGGTGGTTTTTTCATTTATGAAACCAATGCCAATGAAGAGATTTTGGTGAAGGTGGGAATTTCATTTGTATCAGTGGAAGGTGCAAAAAGGAATCTGGAAAGTGAGATTAATCATTGGGATTTTGATCAGGTGAAACAAAATGCTTATGATGAATGGAACAAGGAACTTTCCAAATTACAGGTAATAGATAAATCTGAAGATAAAAAGTCCATTTTTTATACTGCGGTTTACCATAGTCTATTGGCTCAGCAGACCTCACAGGATATTGATGGTAAATATTTTGGAATGGACAGTAAAGTCCATACACTGGAAAGTGGTGATTTTTATCCTTCTTTTTCCTGTTGGGATACTTACAGAACTGAGCATCCACTTATGACTATTATTGCCAGGAATCATGTAAATGATATGATCCGGTCCATTGTTGCCAAAGCAAAAGCATATGGTTGGATGCCTGCACAGCATTTCAGAAATGAGTTTGGGCAGGGGATGGTGGGTGATCATTTGATCCCCATTGTAGTTGATGCTTACCTGAAAGGATATCGTGATTATGATACAGAATTTATCTATCAAGCGATGAAAATTAAAGCGCTTGGTTTACCTCCAGCACCTTTTCCCGCTTCTGCTGGTCGTTCGGGTATTTCAGATTATATAGCATTAGGATATGCTCCATATAATAAAGTAACTGAATCTGTGCCAAATACTATGGAACTGGCTTACAATGACTGGTGTATTGCACAAATGGCAAAGGAAATGGGCAAAGAAGAGGATTATAAATTATTTATTGAAAGAGCTCATAATTATAAAAAGGTTTTTGATGGAGAGACTCAATTTTTTCGACCTAAAAATGCTGATGGTAGCTGGTTACCAGAATTGAAGAACAATGAACAAGAAATTGTATCAGAAGGTGAACATAGTTTTTACAAATATTTTGATCCTTTACTAGTAGGGAGAAGACCCAACCGCCATTATACGGAATCCAATGCCTGGCAGTATTTGTGGTCTGTTCAGCATGATCCTGTAGGTTTAATAGAACTATTGGGTGGAAATGAAGCTTTCAGCCAGAGATTAGATGATTTCTTCCAAATGACCCCTACCATCACCCTTCCTAAGTATGTAGGAGTAGTGGGCACCATTGGGCAATATGTTCATGGAAATCAGCCATCCCATCATGTTGCCTATTTGTACAATTATGCTTTGCAACCATGGAAAACACAGGAAATGACCAGAAAAGTAATGGATCAATTATACAGAACAGGACCGGGCGGCCTTTGTGGAAATGAAGATATGGGATCGCTTTCTTCATGGTATGTGCTTAGCGCCATGGGAATTTATCCTGTCACACCAGGAAGTACCCAATATGCCATAGGCTCTCCAATTTTTGATAACGTTAGGCTGGAATTAAGTGAAGGGAAAACATTTCAAATTTCTACAAAGAAAAATTCTACTGAGAATAAATATATCCAATCTGTTAGGCTTAATGGCAAACCTGTGAATAGAGCATGGTTGGATCATCAAGAAATTATGGATGGAGGAACAATAGAATTCACCATGGGATCAAAACCAAATAAAAAATGGGGGACTAATGTAGATGCAATTCCATTTTCAATGAGTAAATAGATATTTCGTAAAGTCGGGAAATTCTACATTTTTTTACTTTAAATACATTAAAAATGTAAAAAATATTTGTTTTTTTAAGGTCTCTAAGACATTTGAAATTTTTTTTAGTAAAAATGTAAATATACAATATGAATAAAGGATTAACCTCAAAATCATCGATTGATATAAATGCATCTCCTTCTAAAATATGGGAAGCATTAGTGAAACCTGAAATCGCAAAAGAGTATTTTTTCGGAGCCGAAATTATTACGGACTGGAAGGTAGGCAATCCAATTACGTTCAAAGGTGAATTCAATGGGAATAAATATGAGGAAAAAGGAATAATACTGAATGTTGAAGTAAACACTCAACTTCAATATTCTCATTGGAGTAATTTTGATGGACTACCCGATAAACAAGAAAATTATAGAACCTGGACATTTAATATAACAGGAATAAGTGGAAAGAAAGAATTAAGTATCTCAGAAGATCATATTCCTACTGAAAAACAGAAGAAACGATCAGATGAATTTTGGAATGGGGTTCTTCTAACAATAAAAGGTCTTTTAGAAAAATGAAAAGGTGTGGTAACTGTGGCTTTGAAGGAATGCGTTTTATCCATTAGATATTTTTGATGCCACTTGGAAAAAAAGCTGAATTTATTTTATAAGAGATGGCTTTTGGCTATTTTGATTGAGAGTTTTTTACCCAACTTTCAAGAAAAATCAACCTGTTTTATTGCCAAAGTGGAATCATATCTGGTGATTGGTAATTTTAAATTCCAACATCAAAAATCACAATTTCTCGGTTTACTCTTTTAAATTTCAGGCAGCTTTTATTCTATTTTATCATGACTTATTAAACATTGGAATGTTTCATTTAAACCTTTGAGACTTTCTTACTTTGGATTGCTCAAATCCGTGAGTTATATTCACCACTTTCTCTTTAAAGGGAGTTTTAAAAAATACGCCTTAAACTAATCGTAAATAAAAATGAAAAATATTTGGATTTTATTATTAATGACAATCGTAGTAGCCTGCAATAGTGTGGAAAAACAGGAGACTCAAAAACCTAAACTCAAGGCGCTCATATTAGATGGACAGAATAATCATTATATATGGCCAAAATCTACCATGATAATGAAAAGTTATTTTGAAGAGACAGGTCTATTTGATGTAGCAATTAACAGAGCGGATTCTGTTTGGTTAGGGAATAAGTATAATCAAAGCAGAGAGGTGCCCTTAGAGGGATATCTTAAAGAGTTCCCCTTAGAATCACCTCCAAAGGGTATTTCAGAGAACCCGGTTCAAACTTCAAATTTTGACTTGGATTTTAGTCAATATGATTTAATTATTTCCAATCTTGGGGAAAATTCAGCTTACTGGCCAGAGGCAACCAAAAGAAAATTTGAGCAATACATGCAAAATGGTGGAGGTTTGGTGATCATTCATGCTGCAGATAATGCCTGGGGTGACTGGACTGAATTCAATAAGATGATTGGACTAGGAGCATGGGGTGGACGTGATAGTCTAACAGGCCCATATGTTTATTATGATGAGGAGGGAGAAATTCAGAAAGATCCTACAGAAGGACATTGTGCTACTCATGGTCTCGAACATGAATATGTGGTGACCACAAGAGCACCGGAACATCCAATTATGAAAGGTTTGCCTACGGATTGGCTACACGCCCAGGACGAACTCTACGACCGCATGAGAGGCCCATTTGAAAATGCGACTATTCTGGCAACTGCTTATTCTGATGTAGAAAAAAATGAACAACCCTGGGAACCATCTCATAAGGGTACCGGGTGGAATGTGGCTACATTAATGGCTATCAACTATGGAAAAGGGCGTATTTTTCATAGTACACTGGGCCATTTTGATTATTCAATGGAATGCATAGGATTTAAAACAACTCTCCAAAGAGGAGCAGAATGGGCTGCAACCGGTAAGGTTACACAAGAAGTACCTGAAAATTTTCCTACTAAAGATAAAACTGCTTCAGTAGTATTTAAAAAGGATTAAATTCTCATTTTATAAATCTTGATATAGAAGTCGTTTAAACTTTATGTTTCGTAGCAAAAGCAATGAGTTTAAACGACTTCATAGGCGATCGAACAACCAAAATACTTTTGTTTCTAATGAACAACATCATCTCCCATCCTTTAAAAAATTTATACTTTTTAGCTATTCTTTTTTTATTCGCCTGTAATGTTCAGGAAGAAATAAAAGAGGAAAAGCCACATGAGGCAATTTTGTGGTACAAACAACCTGCAGCCGATTGGAATGAAGCCTTACCTCTGGGGAATGGTAAGTTAGGGGTAATGGTATTTGGTAATACCAGCAGTGAACGCATTCAGTTGAATGATGACTCCATG
Organism: Flammeovirgaceae bacterium; assembly: GCA_019634305.1. GTDB lineage: Bacteria > Bacteroidota > Bacteroidia > Cytophagales > Flammeovirgaceae > Flexithrix. The sequence continues at coordinate 5,016 of JAHQVQ010000317.1, forward strand.
TGGCCTGCTGATATCAACGATTGGGATGAGCCGGAAGGGAATAAAGAGGATCTTGAAGAGATAAGAAAGTTACTGTTTGAGGGAAATAATCCAGAAGCCGATAAATTATTTGTAGAGAAATTCTCTCAAAAGGGAGTAGTTAGGTCGCATCAAACTTTGGGTGATTTATTTATCGATTTTGATCATGACAATGTTTCCGAATACAAGCGGGAATTGAATATTGATAAAGCTATTTCTACAGTATCATACAAATCAAATGGCAAACTAATAACCGAAAAAGTATTTGTTTCTCATCCAGATAAAGCGATAATTATCGAACTAACTTCAGCTGCTGATGAAGGCTTAAATGGTAAAATCAGGCTCAGTAGGCCGGAAGATCAGGGAGAGCCAACCGCGACTTCATTCACTACAGATGATAATCTTCTCATAATGCAGGGCGAGGTCACTCAACGAAATGGTAAATTCAATTCTGAGCCATTCCCCATTTTAAATGGTGTAAAATTCGAGACGCGTTTAAAAATCAAAAATAATGGGGGAGAGGTTGAAAAAGGGGAGAATTTTCTGGAGTTGAAAAATGTAAAAAAGGCTACAATTTATCTGGCTTCCAATTCTTCCTATTACTTCGAAGATTTCAGCCAGCAAAATCAGCTTGATCTGGAATCTTTAGACTCAAAAAGTTTTGATGAATTGGCGAAGGTTCACATCGAAGATCATCAAAGCTTGTATTCCAGATTAAAGCTTCAATTGAGTCACTCCGATCTGGATACTATTCCAACCGATCAAAGAATTGAGAATATTAAAAATGGTAGTGTTGATGTCGGACTAGAAGCATTACTGTATCAATATGGTCGATATCTACTGATTGCTTCTTCTAGAGAAGGGACAAATCCTGCCAATTTGCAGGGATTATGGAATGAACATATTACTGCTCCCTGGAATGCCGATTACCACCTTAATATTAATTTACAGATGAATTATTGGCTGGCAGATATGGCAAATCTTGGTGAGTTGAATAACCCATTGTTTGACTATATTGATAAATTGGTTGAAAATGGGAAAGTAACCGCCAGTAAAAACTTTGGATGTAGTGGTACATTTATTCCCCACGCCACTGACTTATGGGCTGTCACCTGGCTGAGAGCACCTACAGCTTACTGGGGATGTTCTCTTGGAGGTGGAGGCTGGCTCATGCAGCATTACTGGCAACATTACGAATTTACAAAAGATAGGATTTTCCTAAAAGAAAGAGCATTTCCTGCGATACAGGAAGTTGCCAAGTTTTACAGTGACTGGATCATAGAAGATCCCAGAGATGGAACTTTAATTTCAGCTCCATCCACTTCACCGGAAAATCGATTTATTAATGAAAAAGGACAGCATGTAGCCACTTGTTTGGGAAGTGCTATGGATCAACAAGTGATCTTTGAAGTATTTGATAATTTCCTTAAGGCTGCTGAAATCTTAGAAATTAATAATGATTTTGTAGAAAAGATAAAACAACAAAAAAGCCAATTACGGCCAGGCTTTGTACTTGGAGAAGATGGTAGAATTCTGGAGTGGGACAGGCCTTACGAAGAACCAGAACCGGGTCACAGACACATGTCTCATCTATACGGATTTCATCCTGGTACCAATGTTACCAAAGACAAAAACCCAGACTTGTTTGCAGCAGTAAAAAAGACCTTAGATTACCGATTGGATAATGGAGGAGCAGGTACAGGATGGAGTAGGGCCTGGCTGATCAATTGCAGCGCCCGTTTATTGGATGGAGAAATGGCGCACAAACATATCCAATTGTTGTTTCAAAAATCCATAGCCAAAAACCTGTTTGATACGCATCCGCCATTCCAGATTGATGGCAACTTTGGCTATACAGCAGGTGTTTCTGAAATGCTTTTGCAATCTCATGAGGAGAACACCATTCGGATTTTACCAGCTTTACCAAAGCATTGGAAAAACGGAAATATAAAAGGTTTAAAAGGCAGGGGAGATTTAACTTTTGATATTTTTTGGGAAAACCATCGCTTAACTAAAGTGGTGGTAAAATCTGAAATCCCCAATCAATTCAATCTGGTTTATAAGGATAAAACAACACTATTGGAAATTAAAGCTGGAGAAACTTATGTTTATGAACCTTCTTATTAAGGATTATCTTTCCTAAATACATTTAAAACCTGGTAGTTTCATTTTTAAGTAACTAATCATAAAAAACCGTGTATTTTGGCTGTCTCTTTTTCCACTATACCGCGTTAAAAAAATTCTTTCGTAGCGCTGCTATGCAAAACTTTTTTGCCTTGTTTAGCGAAAAAACTGACTCTCCAAAAATACACGTTTACTTATGACAAGTTACTTAATAATACAGTTATCAGGCTTTATTTTTTCAAAATAATATAGAATAAAGTTAACCTTCAGAACAAAATCACCCTCATATTTCAAATCATTAAATAAGGGTTAAAGGTCAAAGCTTGCAACAACTTTAACCTTTCATCTTTTTAGAAAAATGGAAAAGAAAAACCGATGAACCTATTTAACTTTCACTAGCAAGTGATTTAAGTAGTAATTCAAAATTAACCGTGTATAATTTTTCCATAAAAGACTGATAGAGAGATTACTATTTCTCGGAAATAATAGCACGGGTGCTTAAGTCCCTACAAGTGACAGTTTTTCATAAATTGTTTTATTTGGTTATCAGACCGATTGATTTTCAATCTATTTTATCCCATCATACCATAATTCATATTCAGCCATGAGTTCTTTTACTTTTTCAGGATGTTGCTCTGCTTGGTTTTCCAGTTCCTCAGGATGTATTTTAATATTTACCAGAAAGAGAGAGTCATTTTCTGCTAATACCGTTTTATGTGATGGATCTCTTGGGTTTTTCAAGAGTTTCCAATCTCCCTTTCGAATAGCCCAGATATTTTTATTACTGTACCACCAAAATTTATCATGAGGAGATTGTTTTCCCTTCTTAATAGTTTCAGCAAGACTTTTACCTTCAAAATCCTTTTCTTCATAGGGGATACTACACAATTCCAGAATTGTTGGAAACCAGTCTGTGTTGATCCCCATTTGTTCGCGAACTTTATTTTGTGGTAAGCCTTTTGGCCAGGAAATCATTGCCGGTACCCGAATTCCCCCTTCAAATAAAGAAAATTTAGCACCTCTGTAAATTCCGGAACTTCCCCCTGACCCAAAATTTCTCTCCTCCATAGAATGCCCATGATCGGATTGGAAAATAAGGATTGTATTGTCTCTTATCCCAAGCGCATCCAGTTTCTTTAATAATTCTCCAATCCGTTCATCTACTGTAGAAACTGCGGCAGCATACATATTTCTCGGGCTTTCCAGATTTTTGTAATGTTCCCTCCATTTGTTAGTTCCCTGCAAAGGATAATGTGGAAGATTGATGGCATAATAAAGGAAGAATGGATTGTTTTTATTTTCCTCCACAAACTGATTGGCTTTCTCTGCCATTAAATCCTGAAAGAATTCACCATCCCTCCAAACTTCCTCATTATTTTCCCATAAATCATGGCGATTAGGGCCATGCCAATAGAAAAAATGAGAATAGTTGTCAATACATCCTCCCATATGACCAAAAGAATAATCAAAACCCTGTCCGTTTGGCATGGTAGGTACAGTATAACCCAAATGCCATTTTCCAACATGACCTGTCACATATCCATTTTCCTTCAACTTTTCTGCGATGGTAAGTTCTTCAGTTGGCAACCCATCATTTCCCTTATGTGAGGATGCATTACCTGGCAATCCAGCTGCTAGTGGTGTTTTTCCAGTCATTAATGCTGCTCTGGATGGGGAACATACGGGAGCAGCCGCATAAAATTGGGTAAACCTCACCCCGGTTTTGGCAATCAAATCCATGTTTGGCGTATGGAGATCCTTTGCCCCATAACAATTGACATCTACAGTACCCTGATCATCAGTATAAATGATAATTACATTTGGGGAATTGTGTTGTGTAAACCCATGGAAAATTGAAAATAGGGAAAATATAAAAGATAAAAATGTTTTTAAGATAGTAGACCAATTTTTCATTTTAACTAATTTATCAGAATTTTAAATTGACCTGAAAGCTAATGGCAGTATCTGAAAAATACCAACAGTTCTAATTTTTTTTAAAATTTTTTTATGTTGTGGTGAGGTGCACTATAGATTATCATATCCCCAAATTAAACAACTTAATTAGATTAAATTCTTGTAATTAAAAAGGACAAATAAGTGAACCTCTTTCAAGATGGCTTACAATTTCCTATCTTTAAAGAAGTCTTGATATTCAGTACACATAATTTTTTTATCTTGAAGTGATTAATTATGATTTCACTAAATGTTAATGGAAATGAAACCCAGATAAAAGCCTCTCCAGACACCCCATTATTATGGGTATTGAGAGAAGAGTTAAAACTTGTGGGAACCAAATTTGGATGCGGTATGGCGCAGTGTGGTGCCTGCACAGTTCATCTTGATGGTAAAGCCATTAGGTCTTGTATTACTCCAGTTCAAACGGTGGAGGGAAAATCCATTACTACCATTGAAGGCATAACACCAGATGGACAAACGCTACATCCGGTACAGGAATCATGGATTGCCCACCAGGTACCTCAATGTGGTTATTGCCAGTCGGGGCAAATCATGTCTGCAGTAGCATTACTTAATGTAAACCCAAGCCCTTCCGAAGATGAAATTGATCAGGCGATGAGTGGCAATATTTGTCGGTGTGGCACTTATTCAAGAATTAAGGTAGCCATTCTGGGAGCTTCTTCACAAATCGTCAATTCTTCATCATCAACCATTAATAACAATGAATAAGTGGACAAGAAGAGGTTTTATCACCACAGGAGTTCTTGCTAGTGGTGCGGTAATATTTGGAATAGCCATCAGACCTGGAAACAGAGCTGAAAAAGTAGCAGATAAAATTGCAGGACCAGATGAGACCATGATGAACATTTGGCTAAAAATTGCCAAAGACAATACCATTACCGCCATAATACCCCATGCAGAAATGGGGCAGGGCGTTCATACAGCACTCACCATGATGCTGGCAGAAGAATTGGATGCCGATTGGGGAAAAATGAAATTTGAGGAGGCTCCGGCAGATAAAGAATATGCCAATCACATTCTGATAAAAGGGTTTTTAGTAGGCGAAGCAGAATTCCCTGCTTTTCTTACAGATTCGGTAAATGGAATATTTTTAGCTGCTGGAAAGATGGCAAACTTACAGATTACCGGAGGAAGTGCCTCTGTTAGATTCACAGGAATGAATGCCATGCGAGTTGCTGGTGCTTCTACAAAAATAGTCTTACTGAAAGCTGCGGCAAAAGCCTGGGGTGTATCTGAAAGTGAATTGACAGTAGAAAAAAGTATTATCCATCACAAAGCCAGTGGGAAATCAGGACCCTATGCAGAATTCGCAAAGCAAGCCACTGATTTATGTGCACCAATAAAACCACAACTCAAAGCTGCCAAAGATTTCAATTTTATAGGTAAGTCTCCTGCAAGATTTGATATTCCAGCCAAAGTAAAAGGGACTGCCAAATTTGGGATTGATGCGGAGCTCCCAGGAATGAAATATGCCACCATAAAAGCGGCTCCGGTTTTTGGGAACAAGGTTAAATCAATGGATGATACAGAAGCCCTAAAAATGGATGGAGTCCACAAGATTTTAAATCTAGGGAATGCTGTTGCTGTTGTGGCAGATGGCTATTGGCAGGCAAAAAAAGCCATTGGCTTGTTAGATATTGAGTGGGAAGCATCTGAAAATACAAAAATTAACCAGGAAGGCATTTTTGCCCAATTCTCAAAAAGTTTAGATAATGCTTTATCAAATAATGAGGCTGAAAATGACAAGATTACCGGAGATACCGAAAAGGCTATTTCAAATGCAGGAGTTATTGTAGAAGCTGAATACCAGATACCTTATTTAGCACATGCAACTATGGAACCGATGAATTGTACAGCCTGGTTGGATAATGGTAAATGTGAAATATGGACAGGTAGCCAAAATCCACTAGGTTTTGCTAATGATGTTGCTGAATTATTAGAAATTGATATTGAAAATGTAACAGTGCATAATCAGTTGCTTGGTGGTGGATTTGGCAGAAGGTCAGAGACTGATGTTGCCAAACAGGTTGTTAGAATTGCCAAAGAGACAGGTGTGCCCATTAAATTAATCTGGTCCAGAGAAGAGGATATTCAGCAGGACTTTTATAGAGAAGCAAATGTAAGCCGGTTTAAAGCTGGTTTGGATAATGATGGAAATCCAATGGCCTGGAAGAATACATTTTTATTTAAACATCATCCGAAAGAAGCCCCATATATTCCTTATGATATTGCCAACCAAAGTATAAAATATACAACTAGTGCAACCCATGTGCCCTGGGGGAATTGGCGAAGTGTAGATCATTCCATGCATGGTTTTTTTACAGAGTCATTTATAGATGAGTTGGCACATGCAGCAGGGAAAAATCCATTGGCATACAGGAAATCCCTACTCGCTGACCAGCCAAGGTTTTTGATGGTATTGGAAATGGCAGAAACAAAATCTGATTGGGAAAAAACATTGCCAGAAAATTTTGGTCGGGGAGTAGCCATCCACCAATCATTCGGAACTATAGTAGCTGAGGTGGTGGAAATAGAAATTACGGAGGAATCTAAACTAAAAGTTCATAAAGTAGTATGCGTGGCAGATCCGGGTCAGGTGGTACATACAGATGGGTTTATTGCACAAATGGAAAGTGGTATTGTGTATGGATTAACAGCTGCATTGTATGGGGAAATTAAAATAGAAAATGGTGCAGTGGAACAAAGCAATTTCCATGATTACAAAATACTCAGAATGGAGGAGATGCCCAAAATTGAAACTTATATTATTAATAGCGGAAATTTCCCTGGAGGAGCAGGAGAACCAAGTACTCCCTGCATAGCTCCTGCATTGGCCAACGCTGTATTTAATGCTACAGGGCAACGGATTCGCCAACTACCATTTAAAAATCATAAACTAAAGAAGGATAGTTTATTGGCGAATAAAGCCTGAAGTCCGAAGCATGGTTATTTTATACATGCTTTATTTTTTGAATTAAATTAACATAGCAAACAAAAAGATGAAAAGTAGTTTATTAGTTCTTTTCCTACTGATAATTGGAGAAGCTTACGCACAGACCAAAACCGAAACTTATCCGGTAGATCCGGCCTCTGAAGAGCAGGAAGGAGTTCCTAAAGGTGAAATATTAGAGTTTACTTTTGATACTTCGAAAATCTTTCCGGGTACTACCCGGAAAATCAGTGTTTACATTCCTGATCAATATAAAGCAGATAAACCTGCTTGTGTACATGTTAATCAGGATGGTATTAGGTGGAATGCACCAATTGTTTTCGATAACCTGATTCATAAAAAAGAAATGCCTGTTACCATTGGTGTTTTTATTACACCTGGGAAGGTATTGGCTCAAAATAATGATGGTGTTGCAGTGGATCGATTCAACAGAAGTTTTGAATATGATGGGCTTGGTGACCGTTATGCAAGATTTTTATTAGAGGAGATTTTTCCTTTTGTGGAAAGTCAAACAACAGGTGATGGTCGGTCTATACTTTTATCAAAAAATGGTAATGACCGATCTATTGCAGGTTCTAGTAGTGGAGCAGTTTGTGCTTTCACTGCAGCATGGGAACGTCCTGAAGAATTTTCTAAGGTTTTTAGCGCCATAGGTACCTATGTTGGATTAAGAGGTGCTGATCGATATGATATCCTGGTAAGGAAACATGAACCAAAGCCGATAAGAATCTTTATGCAGGATGGCTCCAATGACCTCGATATTTATGGTGGCGATTGGTGGAAAACTAATGAATCCATGCAAAGAGCATTGACATTTTCAGGCTATGATGTAAAACATGTGTGGGGAGAAGGAGGCCATAATGGTAAACATGGTACAGCTGTTTTTCCAGAAGGTATGCGTTGGTTGTGGAGAGATTATCCCAAGCCAATAACTTCCGGGCAAACTAAAAACAAATTTCTAAATGCTATTCTGGAAGAAAATGAAGGTTGGGAGTTAGTAGGAGAAGATTATGGTTTTACTGAAGGGATAGCTGTAAATCCTAAAGGTGAGGTGTTCTTTCAGGATATCCCCAATGCCAAAACATACAAAATAGGTCTGGATGGGAAATTGGAATTATACATTGCTGATTCAAAAAAAGCAAGCGGTACTACTTTTACTAAATCGGGAGAAATGATAACAATAACCGGTGGATGGTCTGAGCCTCCAACAAAGCAGGTTCATCTTTACAAATCGTCTGATTCCTATGAAGTAGTGGCAAATGAAACACCAGGTAATGATATTTCAGTGGCTTTTAATGGAAATATTTATGTGACATCTCCAAATGGGAAAGAGCGTCCTAGTAAATTATTTTTAATTAATCCCAATGGAGAAAAAAGTATAGTAGACGAAGGTTTGAAGTTTGCGAATGGACTTTGTTTATCTCCTGATCAAACTCAACTGTATGTAACTGAATCTGCTACACATTGGGTTTGGATTTATCAGATTCAGGCCGATGGTTCTTTGGCACAAAAACAAAATTATGGTTGGTTGCATGTGAGAGATACTGATGAAAATGCCTGGAGCGATGGTTTGAAGTGTGATAGAGAGGGAAGAATCTATGTCACTAGTAAAAGTGGCATTCAGGTATTGGATCAACTGGGAAGAGTCCATGCGATTATCCCAACTCCAAAAACCAAAGGACAGGTTTCCAATCTATGTTTCGGAGGGCCCGATTTTGATGTGCTTTACGTAACCTGTCATGATAAAGTCTATCGTAGGAAAGTAAAAGTGAAAGGGGCTAATAATTTTGAAAAGCCAATTAAGCCAATGAAGGCGAAGCTTTAATAAATTTTGCATTTAGATTAAAAAATAAATTTGCTTTTTATCCAAAAAACCATTTTTTACTAAATTGAATGAATCAAAAAATTTAGCTTTCGATAGTCTAGAAATATCTAAAGAAAATATCTTACAAGTTTCACTACTAATTGGGAAAATATTACCACTGAAGTAAATGCTGTTACTGGGATTTCAAATTCTTTGTTAGCTGAAAAAATGGAAATTTTTCCTAATCCTGTAAATAACAAAATCAATATCAATTTTGAAAAGGAAACTAAAGTTTACAGTATCCAGGTATTTGATTTTTCAGGGAGGATATTACAAAATAAAGGTTTTAGCAATTTAAGAGATACTAAGGTCCAAATTGATTTATCAGATCTTCCTTATGGAATTTACCCAGGGTACGTACTGCCTTTTGGAAAATTGTAAAGGAATAAAGCATTTTTATAATCAACCATGAATGAGGTTAGATTGAAATTTTCTTACAAAGACTTTAATAAATTTCGTAAACAAATTCAATTTTTCACATGATAACAATCATTCAAATTGGTTGAAAATTTCCTTAATTTTATTTTCTAAAAGATTTATAGATTTACTTTATATCCTCATAATAATTATAGATAACAATTATACAAAGATTGTTGTAAATTACATCCTGTAAACAATTAAAATCTGATAAATATGGAAGGTAAAGAACATTCGGAAGCAAAATTATCCGATATGAATGATGAGGGCGCTAAATGCCCTTTTCATCAAGGTACATTTAACCATAGTGCAGGAGGAGGTACTAGAAATAGAGATTGGTGGCCTAATCAATTGAACCTGAATATCCTTCGGCAACACTCCTCACTAACCAATCCAATGGGAGAGGATTTTAACTATGCTGAGGAATTTAATAAACTTGATTTAAAAGCTGTAAAGAATGATCTTTTTGATCTTATGACCAAGTCTCAGGATTGGTGGCCGGCAGATTATGGTCATTATGGGCCATTTTTTATAAGAATGACATGGCATAGTGCTGGTACTTATAGAATAGCTGATGGTCGTGGTGGCGGAGGTTCGGGAACTCAACGGTTTGCTCCACTAAACAGTTGGCCTGATAATGCAAACCTTGATAAAGCTCGATTACTACTTTGGCCAGTAAAACAAAAATATGGAAAGAAAATTTCATGGGCCGATTTAATGATTTTAGCCGGAAACTGTGCGCTGGAATCAATGGGTTTCGAAACTTATGGATTTGCCGGTGGGCGAGAAGATGTTTGGGAACCTGAGGAGGATATTTATTGGGGTTCTGAAGGAGAATGGTTAGGAGATAAAGAAAGATATAGTGGAGAAAGAGAATTAGAAAATCCTCTGGGAGCATCACATATGGGGCTTATTTATGTGAATCCAGAAGGCCCAGGAGGACAACCAGATCCTATAAGAGCAGCACATGATATTCGTGAGACCTTCGGACGTATGGCGATGAATGATTACGAGACGGTCGCCCTTATTGCTGGAGGACATACCTTTGGTAAAACCCATGGTGCAGCTGATCCAGTTAAGTATGTGGGAGCAGAACCTGCCGGAGCCAGTATTGAAGAACAAAGTTTAGGGTGGAAAAATACTTATGGTAGTGGAAATGCAGGTGATACTATTACCAGTGGGCTAGAGGGCGCATGGACAACTACTCCAACCAAATGGAGTAACAATTTTTTCGAAAATTTATTTAGTTATGAATGGGAATTGACTAAAAGTCCGGCTGGTGCACATCAGTGGAAGCCTAAAAATGGTGGAGGAGCAGGTACTGTTCCCGATGCATTCGATTCCTCGAAAAGCCATGCTCCTTTTATGCTTACCACTGACCTTGCTTTGAGATTGGATCCTATTTACGAACCAATTTCTAGAAATTTCTATGAAAATCCAGATGAATTTGCCGATGCTTTTGCCAAGGCATGGTATAAATTGACACACCGGGATATGGGACCCCATGCTCGTCTTTTGGGCCCTGAGGTTCCAAAAGAAGAATTGATCTGGCAAGATCCAATTCCTGCAGTTTCAGGTAAAGTAATAAATGATCAGGATATCGCCACTTTGAAGTCGAAAATTCTAGATGCTGGGCTTTCAGTATCAGAACTGGTTTCCACGGCCTGGGCATCGGCATCAACTTTTCGCAGTTCTGATAAACGTGGTGGGGCAAATGGTGGTAGGATAAGACTTGCCCCTCAAAAGGATTGGGAAGTAAATAATCCTACACAATTAAGAAAGGTTTTAGAAATCCTTGAAGGAATTCAGAAAGATTTTGGAAAAAATGTTTCTATTGCCGATTTAATCGTTCTTGCTGGTGGTGTCGGTGTGGAAAAGGCTGCTAAGAATGCTGGGCATGATGTGACAGTCCCATTCACTCCAGGACGAACAGACGCCTCTGCCGAGCAAACTGATGTGGAATCATTTGGTTCTTTGGAGCCAGCTGCAGATGGTTTCCGTAATTACTTTGAGCCAAAACACAAAGCTTCAGCTGAAGAAATGCTTGTGGACAAAGCACAATTATTGACCTTAACTGCTCCTGAAATGACTGTCCTTATTGGTGGAATGCGAGTACTTAATACAAATTACGATCAGTCTAATAATGGTGTTTTCACCAATCAACCTGAAGCGCTTACCAATGACTTTTTCAAAAATATTCTCGATTTAGGTATTACCTGGGAGGCAAATTCAGAATCGCAAAACCAATTTGAAGGAAAAGAAAGAACAACTGGTGAAGTGAAATGGGTAGGCTCCCGTGTTGATCTTATTTTCGGGTCAAATTCTGAGCTACGTGCACTAGCCGAAGTTTATGGATGTGAAGATTCTAAAGAAAAGTTTGTGAAGGATTTTATAACTGCATGGACAAAGGTAATGAACCTTGATCGCTTTGACTTGAACTAATTTCAGATTGATCTGAAAAAAGATCAGTCCAGCTAAAAGACTATAATCTGAAGGTTTTACTTAAAAAAAGTCGGAAGAATTTTCTTCCGACTTTTTTTATTTTCAACAAGTAGTCTTTTATAAAAAAGAGGGGCAAAAAAAATTTCATTCCACTTGTTGATTGCTCTAACTAAATTATATAAACTGTTGATTTATTGGTATCTTATATAGGGATAAAAGTAAATGTCATGACAGTTTTTAAAAATCATAAAATATCAACTGACCTATTGTTAGACTTTATTCCCGAAACACTTCTTACTCATCTTTCCACTACAACAATAGTTTTTTATTACTCAAAAGTCCTAATCTATAGCTTGAACTGAGCATTTTTTAATTTAATATGGTGTTTGCTTTTAAAGCCTTAGGGATATCCAATTCAATTACTTCATTTCCATTATTTTCATTTACAATAATCCCTTTTATTTTAAGCTCATGTTTTTCTTTCATTTCCTTAATAGAGGGCAATTGAGATAGGTCTCGGACTTGTAATGCAGTATGGAATTCCACAAATTGATGCCATCTATCTGAGCTATAATTAGCTAATAAACCTACATCATTTTGTAATTGAATACAGTCAAAATCTTTATTAAAGCCTAAAATATGATTTAGAATTTTACAGTTGTAATGGCCAACAATAATAATTTGTTCAATTTTTTCCTGCTTCACTGTATGCTTAAAATAATTGGAGTGATAATTATCCTGAGTATTTATAATATTGGCAAAAGCCGTTCAAACTATAAAGTCTTTGCAGGAAATTAAACCATACATGCATTGGCAATCATTGCAAAATATAAAAAGAGTTCTCCTTTTTATTTGAGTGCAAAATGTTTTTAAGGAAATCATAGTGAAAAAATCTTAAAAGAGGGAGGAAATGAATTCTCTCCCCGAATTTGTATCATTATTGTTTTTTAAATTTCTTCCATATAAATGGCTGTATGTTTAGCAAACCTGAAGAGTTCTTTGGTTTTGTTCCATTGTTTTGACATATCAAAGCGATGGATTAAAATCGATTCCCCATTACTTTCCAGGTGATATTCAGGAGTAGTTTGAAGATGACTGATGAATTCATCTGTGAAAAAATCTCTTATACCTAATTCGTTTTCCCCTTTTAATAAAAATTTATCTGAAAACTCTGGGTGATCATCAAAGTCGATATCATTAAACCCAGCAAATTCTAGTACTTTATCCAGCATTTCTTCCTTTTCCAGGGTGAATCGGGGTAAAGAATGCAGGGTTATTTCCGGAGTTAATAAAATGGTGGGGATAACAGCTTTAAGCACTTTTGATTGTATATTTTGCCTTAAAATAATTTCAGCGTATTCAATTTTAACTCCATCGAAAACCCCAGTAATGATGTTTTGAGCATAATTGATTTTTGTTCCTAAGCTAAAATTGAAAAATTGATATTTTCTATGCGAAATAGATTTTTGATTTTCATATTTCCAGCCAAACTTTTTTGCCAAATCAGCTAATTCATTTTGTCGTGGAGTAATCTTAACTAGATGAGGTATATTTGATCCGTTTGTCCTCCTTGCTATTTTTGCTGCTGTAGGATGATCAGACACGGGAGATAAATGTTCCTTATTAATTATTTTAAGATCTTTCCCTAATTTAGCCCATTCTTTTGCCAACTCATGAAGGTGTTCCTGAACGGTGTGATCCAGAATATTAGCTTCCTTAAAATCGATAATCAGTGTGGTTTTATCTATTTTTTTAAATATTTCATTTTTAAGGGAAAGGTAATTCGAAAAAATAGCAGAATCTTTTACGAATATAATTCCTGTAGTTTTATCACCATTCTCCTCATAATTCAAATTAGTTCGGAATAAGTATTTCAATGGTGCTCCATATATTAAATGGATAATTAATTTAGTAAGAATACCAACTGCTATTCCTATTATTAAATCGGTGGCGAGCACTGTCACCAGTGTTACAATAAATATGGTAAGTTGTGCTTGTCCAATTTCCCAAACATGTTTGAATTCGATTGGAGCAGCTAATTTATATCCTACAAAAATCAGCATGGCTGCAAGGGCTGCCATGGGAATCTGACCTATTATAGGTTTACCAAAAAACAGGAATAACAGCAAAAACCCTCCATGAAAAAAGTTTGCCCATTGGGTTTTCCCTCCATTTGAAATATTAGCAGAACTCCGAACAATTTCAGAAATCATTGGTAAGCCTCCTATTAAACCAGAGATTGCTGAACCACCACCCATGGCTGATAAATCCTTATTCAAATTTGATTTCCTTTTATAAACATCAAGTGTATCAACTGCTGAGGCACTTAATAAAGATTCAATACTGGATACAAGACAAATACTTAGAACAGTAACCCAAAATGTTCCTGATCCGATTTTAGAAAAGTTTGGAAAGGTAATTCCTTCTATAATTTTATCGGGAAGACTGACCAAATATTCAGGACCTACACTAAAGGTTTGATCAGCTAATTGATAAGTGTGAGCTTCGAAAAGATTAAAATAATGTGATAAGGGTATGGTAAACAAAATCACCCACATTGGTCCGGGAATCAGGGATATTACTTTTAACTTTATTCTTGGATGAATGATCAGAATACATATACTAACCAAAGCAATTACCGCAATATGAGGATTTAAGGTAGCAAATGCATGAGGTATCTCAGTGATCACTTCCAATATTTCCTTTCCTTCAGATTTGGTTCCTAGTGCTACAAAAAGCTGCTTCACCATAATGATTATTCCAATAGCCGCCAACATCCCATGAACTGCAGCTGATGGGAAAAAATCACCAAGTTTCCCCACTTTTAATAAACCAAATATCACCTGAATAATCCCTGCTACAACTATTGCTGCTAATGCATATTGGTACCCCATTGTTGGATCTCCTCCACCCAAGCCTTCTACTGCTCCTAATGTTACTACTATTAATCCGGCTGCAGGGCCACTAATGGTTACAAATGACCCAGTAATACGTGACATTAACATTCCCCCAACAATTGCTGCAATTAAACCAGCCATAGGAGGAACTCCAGAAGCTATGGCAATCCCCAAACAAAGGGGAAGTGCAATAAGAGAAACAAGAAAGCCTGATAACAAATCATCTTTCCAGTGCGCCTTTAAACCTGCAAATCCAGTTTTTGGCGTATCCTTTAAAAGTTTATTATTTATTTCCATTTTTTTACTTTTAATACTTATTTTTTTAAAATCTTAAAGTCAATAAATCAAGCAGTCAATTCAGCTTTTTCCTGAAATAGCTGCGTATGTGGACCAAGAAAAATTCTTGCATAAATTCTGATTACAGCAATTCCTGTGATGATAAATGTGAGCGCTACCAAAAAGGCCAGCACAAATTGATCTTCATGAATATGGGAGAGAATAATATCTTCTCCGAAAAAAGTACTGGTGATGGGAAAACCTGCTAATCCCAGACTTGACAACAGAAATAAAAATGCGATAAGTCTGTAGCGGTGAACAAATCCGTGGAATTGATTCAACCCTATACCGTGATGTTCAAAGGCTTTAATTTTATGAAGGCAACCATAACCTAAAATACCAGAGAAAAATATACCACTGAGATACACAAATGTTTCTTCTCCATTAAACCGATCATTAAATGTAATTGCCAGGTCAATAAAGAAATGTGCTAATACAATGAGCAACCAGGCAAGTCTTGAACTAGTGCGTTCATTATAAGCTTTTGCTACCATTAATAAAGCCATAAAAGCTATGAAAACTGCAAGGTAATTTCTTATTTCATGGGATACTGGCTGGTGAGTATAGGAGAAGTAAAAGCCTGCCAGATAAAGAGGAATAAAAAAATACAAGAGATTTTTCAGGTTCAGAAACCCTAAAACTCTCCTGATTTTCTTTAAAGGTCTAAAGAAAAAACTAAAGATAACCGAATCAAGATGCCATTCTTTTAGTGAAAGCAAATAAATGGTATTACTTAGTTTTTGATATGTTACATTATTTATACTTCTGTTTTTAGGGATGAAATTGTAAAACTGTTCCCTGATTAAATAAGTGACTACAGAAGGAGAAATTAATAACTGATATGTTCTAAAAAAAGCATTTCCAGCAAAATGAAGAAGGGCTAATTTCTCCCAGCCTGCTGCAATTTCAATAAAAATAATCCCGATTTGGGCTGCTGATGAATAGGCAATCTGACCTTTAACTGTAGGTTGTACTCTGGCAATAAGAGAAGTTATAATGGCAGTTGATAAGCCTAAACATCCAATCAATAACCTAACGTAAAACTGATGCTCCCAAAATGGATAGGTTCGCATGAGTAAAAAAGCACCAATGTGAACGGATAAAGAACCGTAAAAAATGGCACTTGAAGGTGTTGGCCCTTCCATTGCCCTGGGTAGCCATGCTGAAAAAGGCAATTGAGCAGATTTTGCTGCAGCAGCCACCAAAATCATTAAGGAAATAAAAATTCCTATTGCATTATGGGACAATAAAACCTCATGAACCAGTTCATAGTTGGCTAATTTTTGAAAGGTAATATTTTCATGCCATAAATGATGGCTCATCCACATGGCAAGCAAAATGCCTACATCTCCAATTCTGTAAATGGTAAATACTTTTATTGCATTTTTTACAGG
>JAHQVQ010000318.1 GCA_019634305.1 Flammeovirgaceae bacterium
AGCCTGAAAGTAGTGCATTGATTTATGGTATCAACCCAATTGCCGAGGCACTTGAAGCTGGAAAAGAAATAGATAAGTTATATATTCAGAGGGATATAAAAAATGATCATCTCAAGTCATTAGTTGATCAGGCCAATGAAAATAAGGTGCCTATTGCTAAAGTACCCCTCGAAAAGCTCAGTAAATTCACTCTAAAGACGCACCAGGGAGCTGTAGCCTTTCTTTCTTCCATTACCTATGCTTCTTTAGATAATATTATTACTAATTTATTTTCTGAAGGGAAAACTCCATTTATTTTAATTTTGGATCAGATAACTGATGTTCGAAACTTTGGTGCCATTTCAAGAACTGCTGAATGTGCTGGAGTACATGCTATCGTAATTCCTCATAAAGGAGCAGCTCAAATTGGTCCGGATGCACTAAAAACTTCAGCTGGGGCTTTAAACCATATACCAGTTTGTAGGGAAATAAACTTAAAAGACACTGTTAAATATCTGCAAGATTCTGGTCTTCAAGTGGTTGCATGTACTGAAAAAGCTGAAGAAGATATTTATCAGATCGATTATACAGTTCCAACAGCCATTGTAATGGGATCGGAAGAAATTGGAATTTCCAATGATTTAATTAGGATTGCAGATGAATTGGCAAAAATCCCAATGTCTGGAAAAGTAAGCTCATTGAATGTTTCTGTGGCTACTGGATCCGTATTATTTGAGGCAGTAAGGCAAAAAGGAAAAGCATATTAAACTTATTAACTCAAAATTAAGTTTTGTTTTTTAAGTCATTATCAAAACAATCATCCTTTCCAAACTTGGGGTAATCACAACAATATTTCAATGGCATCTAAAATCAAAAAAATTCTAATTATCCGATTTTCCTCAATAGGAGACATTGTGCTTACCACCCCCGCAATTCGTGCAGTAAAAACTCAACTGAAAGATGTTGAGCTACACTTTGCCACAAAAGAACAGTACCGCATTATAGTGGAAAATAATCCTTATATCAATAAAGTACATTATTATAAGGATGATCTCAAGAAATTAATTAAAAGCCTGAAAAAAGAGAATTTTGATTTTGTAATTGATTTGCATAAAAACCTCAGAACCAAATTAATTAAAACCCAATTGGGTAAAAAGTCTTCTTCCTTCCAAAAATTAAATATCCAGAAATGGCTTTATGTAAATTTTAAAGTAAATAAATTACCCAACATCCATATAGTAGATCGCTATCTTGATACACTTAAACCTTTAGGTGTAAAAAATGATTCTTTGGGACTCGATTACTTTATCCCGGAAAAAGATGAAGTTGAAACCTCCTGGCTTCCGGAAACACACCAGGGAAAATATATAGTATTCGCCATCGGAGGACAACATGCTACCAAAAGACTTCCATTGAAAAGAATGATTGAGTTGTGTGACAGGATTAATAAACCAATAATTTTATTAGGGGGAAAGGAGGATGAAGAAACTGGAGAGGAAATAACCACCTTTTTCGACCAAACCAAGGAAAATAAGTATTATGAAAAAGGTTTAGATGAACTAAAAAAGAAAGCTGTAATTTTTAATGGTTGTGGGAAATTCAACCTCAACCAATCTGCTTCAATAATTCAGAAAGCTGAAGTGGTATTTTCCCATGATTCGGGACTAATGCATATTGCCAGTGCCTTCCAGAAAAGGATTTTTTCTATTTGGGGAAGCACCTCCCCTTTTTTCGGAATGTATCCTTATAAAACACAATTTTCAATTTTCGAGAATAATAAGATTAAATGCAGACCTTGCTCCAAAATTGGCTTCAAAAAATGCCCAAAAGGACATTTCAAATGCATGAATGATGTAGTTTTCGATTTTTGGCTCCCATAAAAAAGGCCATTGCAGATATACTACAATGGCCTTTTACAAAAGTTAAAATACCTTATCTTCCAATTCCAACTCTTACAAATTCTTTCACTGTAAGTCCTTTCTTTACACTATCAAGGTATTGCTTTACATTTACTTTCGAATCTTTCACAAATTCCTGACTTAATAAAGTATTCTCTTTATAAAATTTCTTTACAAATCCTTCAGCAATTCTTTCAAGGATATGCTCAGGCTTTCCTTCTTCTTTCGCTTTTTCAACTCCAATTTGCTTTTCTCTTTCTACAACCGCAGGATCAATTCCATTCTCATCAACAGCAATTGGCTTCATTGCTGCAATTTGCATAGCGATATCTTTTCCTACTCCTTCAAAATCTTCACCACCAGTGCTTGCAAGATTTACCAAAACTGCGATACTTCTTCCATGAAGATAAGCAACAACCTGCTCTCCTTTTAAATAAGAATAATTAGAAACTTCAATTTTTTCACCTATTTTACCCGAAAGTTCAACCATATATTCAGAAACAGCTTTTCCATCAACCTGAATACTAAGTAAATCTTCTTTTGAAGCAGGCTTGTTAGCTACAGCTGCATCAATAATTAATTTCCCTAAAGCCTGAAATTCATCAGTATTCGAAACTGGTTCAGTTTCACAATTTAGGGTAATTGCAATTCCTTCTGATTTATCATCACTGATATAAGTATAAGCATTCCCTTCTGACGCTTCTTTATCAGCTCTTTTCGCAGCAACTTTTTGTCCTTTCTTTCTTAGGAAATCAATTGCTTTCTCCAAATCGCCATCAGCTTCAACCAATGCATTTTTACAATCCATCATCCCAGCACCAGTGGCTTGTCTTAATTCATTTACCTGTTTTGCTGTAATTGCCATTTTATTTCTATTTTAAATATTAATGATCTTATTCTGATGTATATAATGAATCTTTCTATTAAGAAAAGGGGTTATATTAGACCTCCCGAAAATAGAAGCAACTGATATAACCCCTCAAATGGAAAATCAATAAATTGATTTTAACCAAGTTTTAAGCTGTTTTTACTTGAGATTTCAAGTCATTTAGCTCTTTTCTGATTGCTTCAATTGCCGAAGCATCTCTATCGGCTTTTTTGTTCTTGAAGAATTCAGACTGCTGCTTTCTCAGCTCAGTGATTTTATTTTGAATCTCTGTTTTTGTCATTGTATTATAATTTTAGAAGCAAAAATGCTCAAATTCCTAGTTATCCCCTTTTTTCTCTTTACCAGCTTCATCAACCTTTTCAGCTTTGGGAGCCGGGGCTTCTTCTGCTTTCTTCTCTGTTACCGGTGCTGCCGCCTTTTCAGGTTTTGCAGCTGCTTTAGGTTTTTCATCCACCGCTTTTTTAGCATCTTCAGCCTGCTTTAACTTAGCATCATCTTTCTCCTTCTTTCTTTGCATCAACCCTTCTTCGATTGCCTTACCAAAAGTTTCGGTAATTAACGCAATTGATTTGAATGCATCATCATTTGCTGGGATAGGATAATCAACATCTGTAGGATCTGAATTTGTATCCACTACACCAAAAACTGGAATATTTAATCGCTTTGCTTCTTTAATTGCGATATGCTCTCGTTTCACATCAATCACAAAAAGAGCTGCAGGTAACCTGTTCTGATCAGCAATACCTCCTAATACTCTTTGTAATTTTTCCTTTTCTCTGGTTTTCATCAGCCTTTCCCTTTTTGCAAGGTTTTTAAAGGCTTCATCTTTCATTAACTTGTCAATAGAAGAAAGTTTTTTCAACGACTTTCTCACAGTTGCAAAGTTAGTCAACATTCCTCCTAACCATCTTTCAGTAACAAAAGGCATATTCAATCGATCTGCCTCAGCAGATACAATTTGTTTTGCTTGCTTTTTAGTCGCTACGAACATTACTTTTCGTCCCGACTTCACAATATTTTTAATAACACTTGAAGCAGAATCAATCGCTGCTAAAGTTTTGTTCAAATCGATGACGTGGATTCCATTTCTCTCCATGAAAATATAAGGAGCCATTTTTGGATTCCATTTCCTGGTAAGGTGGCCAAAATGCACCCCAGCGTCAAGAAGATCTTTATACTCTAATCTTGGCATAAAATAAATTATTTATAAATTAATTAAAAATACTGACTGCTTAATGGTTATTCTATGGAGAATACGACCAAACAATCATGTTGAACAATAAAAATTAACGCTTGCTAAACTGGAATTTCCTTCTAGCTTTTCTTCTACCGTATTTCTTTCTTTCAACCATTCTTGGGTCCCTGGTTAGGAATCCTTCTGGCTTGATCATTGGTCTTTTCTCAGGATCAACTTCTACCAATGCTCTGGCAATTGCCAACCTGATAGCTTCTGCTTGTCCGGTTGTTCCTCCACCATATACATTTACACTGATATCAAACTTTCCCTGATCACCACAAGTCACAATCGGTTGATTGATAATGGTTCTAAGAATTTCTGAAGGAAAAAAATCAGCTATTGATTTCTTGTTAACAGTAATTTCGCCTTTACCTTCTTGCATGTAGATTCTGGCTACTGAACTTTTTCTTCTGCCTATTGTGTTAATAACTGCCATTATAATTTAATTTCTTTAGGTTGTTGCGCTTCATGTGGGTGCTCTGCACCTTCATATACATAAAGATTTTTAAATAAAGCTCTTCCTAATTTTGTTTTTGGAAGCATTCCTCTCACTGCATTTTCTATTAACAATGTTGAAGACTTTGCCTTTAAATCTAAAGGATTAGATTTTCTTTGACCTCCTGGGAAACCTGTATGCCTCAAATAAACCTTATCAGTCCACTTTTTTCCAGTTAGTTTCACATGATCAGCATTAATCACAATCACATTGTCACCGCAATCAGTATGGGGAGTGTAACTTGGTTTGTACTTTCCCCTGATTATCTTTGCTACCTCGCTAGAAAGCCTTCCTAAGATGGCCTCTTTAGCATCAACTAGAACCCATTCTTTCTTTGCTGTGCTTTTATTAGCAGAAATAGTCTTATAACTTAAAGTATCCACTACCTTTATTAGTTTTGTTAAAATATTTGAGCCTTGGCCCTTACAATTTCTTCCCTTATTTGAGAAAGAATATAAAGACACCTCTCCCAAAAGGTTTGCAAAAATATAGAGTTAATATTTTTTATGCAAAATAGTTGTAAAAAAAGATTCAATTCTTATGAAAGATAGGCTTCCTTGTTCAGTTTTTTAAGGTAACCATGATAAAATAAGGATGAAGAATTGAGTTTCTGCTTACCCAGCTGGTATTTCCACTCCAGAATTTTCTTTTTATGTATTGTAAAAGATTTTTCTGAAAATTCATTTAGCGTTTCCAAATCCGGGTTTCCTGAAGCAAATAGTTCTCTTTCCCTGAAAATAAAATCTTTTTGGATTTTTTCCCTTTCAGAATTATACATTTTTCTAGCAGGTCGATAATGCTTCAAAACCATTCGATTAAACTTTTCAGATTGCCACCAAAAGGAATCATCGGCCATTGAGCCAGGTTGCTGAGTTAGTCCTTCATAAATATTCTTTCCCGGAATAAAAAAGGGCTTAAAGATTGAGTTGCATGGTAAAGATGTCCCGGTTAGCCAGATAGTAGAAGTATTACTTTTCCTAATTTCCACTATCATGGAACCTGTTGTTTGTATAGGATTGAACTTTCCTGTAGCCATCATACTAATAGACCCTGTATTAGCTTTAGACGGAGAAAACTTATCCTCTTTTTTGTTATGAGACGATAATAATTCAATTCCCAGAGATACATCGAAACTACCTTTATGAGTATTTCCAAATTCAGCTATTTTTTTCTGTCTGATTTTACTCTTACTCATTCTGGTATAAAACCACTCTGAATATGCTTCTCGAAAATTAAAATTTTTACCCTTTCTAGTCCAGCCATTTTTATTGGCAAACTCTATCAGATCTTTACTGTGTAAATCGAATTCTTCTTCAATTGTATATCCGGTGGAAATATTTCGAAACCCTGTTACTTTTTGAGCCACCCATTGTTTTCCGGCAGTTTCTAATACCCAGGCCTTTTCCGAATCGGAAATGATAAAGCTATTATTATAATAGTAATTTTTGTTTTTATACCCTCCAAAAGCATCCTGTCCATATTCCTCCAATAGCTTTGTAATTAATTCCAAAGCCTCATCTGCAGCTTTGCATCTTTCCAAGGCAATACGCAACATGTCCATTCCGGTAAGACCAGTATTTTCTTTGCTCGGCTTTACTTTTGAAAAAACGGCCTCCGTACCAATGGTAAGTCCAAACTCATTGGTTCCCATTTCTGCTCCCCACATTTGAAATGGCTTGGAAAGTAAAATTTCATAAGTTGTTTTTACCTGAGGTATCTTAATATAAGTACATTCAAGCATTTCATCATCCTGGTCCATGGCTGGTACCCGGATGATTGCCTGAGCCTCATTTGGTTCTCTTCCTGAATTTTTCCCAAATATCATGTTGCCATTTTTGGTAACTTCAGGAACGGCAATGTATATATCAGACATGTGCTTAATGTAATTTTAATAATGAATAAAGAAATCCTAATTTATAACCAAATAATTCTTCTCTAAATCCTCAAAATATTTAAAATGTTGATTATTTATAATTCCCAAAGCTCTTCCAGTAAGTTCCTTCCCAATAAATGGAGTATTAACAGATTTAGATTGAATGTGTTCCTTTGAGAATGTCCATTCGGAATTTTCGTCAAAAATGGTCAGACAAGCTTCCTTTCCTTCTTTAATAATTAAAGGCTCTTGCTTCAGAATTCTTCTGGGATTCCTAGTCAACTTTTCAATAAGTACAGAAATGTCCATTCCCTCGGGTTTATAAGTATTGATAATAGAAAAGGCAATTTCCAAACTGATCATCCCAAAATCAGCAAGATCAAATTCCAATTGCTTGCATTCCTGATCCTGGGGAGAATGATTTGAAACAATTGCATCGATTGTACCATCTTCTATTCCATCCCAAATAGCAATTAAATCAACTTTTCCTCTAAATGGAGGATTCACCTTCAGGTTAGTATCAAAACCCATCAACTCATGGTCTGTAAAAGCAACCTGATAGGCCGCCACATCACAGGTCACCTTCAAGCCTTCCTTTTTAGCTTCTCTTATTAATGAAATTCCTTTTTTAGTTGAAATATTGGCAAAGTGGATTTTTCCTCCGGTGTATCTCAATAAGGATAAATCCCTTGAAACCGCCAACTCCTCAGAAATAGATGGCATTCCTCTTGTACCAAGCATAGTACTCGCCACACCTTCATGCATATGACCATTTTTTCCCAAATGCGGATCCTCAGGTCTGGCTAATAATAGTCCATCAAATGACTGAAGGTACAAAAGTGCCTTGCTCATTACTCCGGTATGCCAAATTGAATTTGTCCCATCTGAAAAAGCTACTGCTCCGGCATGATGTAAATCTATCATTTCTGTAATTTCCTCCCCTTCTGCATTTTTTGTTAATGCAGCAATACAGTGTAATTGTACTGGGGAAAATTTGCAGGTATTTTTTATATAATTCACTGCATCCTTAGTTTGAATGACTGGATTAGTATTGGGTAAAACTGCTATATCTGTAAAACCACCAAAAGCTGCGGCTTCGCTTAGTGAAGTTATATCTTCTTTATATTCAAACCCGGGCTCTGAAAGCGAAGACCACATATCAAACCAGCCAGAGGAAACTGAAAGACCTTTACCCTCTACTTCATACTTGGCATTTCCTTTAATAGGGTCTTTAGAAATTTCACTAATTTCCCCTTTATCAATAGCAATAAATACAGCCTGATTGTGTAGGGAATGACCACTATCTACAAGTTTGATGTTTTTGAGCAAAATCTCCATTTATCCTAAAAAGAAATTGGTTTGTGTGGTACAACATATCGTATTTGTAAGTTGTTTGCCTCATCAAATTCAAATACGTACAATTCTTTTTCCTTGAATACCAATAGTGATTCGCTATAACTGAAAAAACGAATTACTATTGCATTAAGGAATTGTGAAGCAAAACTAACAAAAATTTATGGATAGGCTTTATTTATGATCTATTTTAAGGATAGAATTTTTCAGAATTTCTGTCCGTATTCCTATTCGTTTTCTAATCTACATTTTTTAGGAGAAAAGCCGGTATTCTTTTTAAATGAATTATAGAATGTTACTTTATTATTAAAACCAGAAGCATAGGCGATATCAATCAGTTTTTCCTGCTGATAAAGCTGATTCCCAAATAGTTTAATAGCATATTCTACTCTGTTTTTGTTAATAATTTCTGTTAAACTTAATCCTGTTTTCTGATTAATTACCTGGGGTAGCTGATGAGAATACTTTCCTAATTGCTCAGACAGTTTATTAAGATTTAAATCTCCTATCAAAAAAATTTCTTCCTCATCAAATATTTTCTCCAACTTTTTTAAAATCTCATTCGAAACGCTTATAGTTAAAGTGGATTTTTTATACTTTTCTTTTTCCAGTTTTTGGGTTTCCTATCCCTTATCAAATATCCAGGATTATTGAAAACCTAAATAACCAATCATAAATATGGAAAGGCTCATGGTAATGGAAATTAAATAATCATATTCAATTTTGAAAAATGGAAACTGAACCAACACAAAATAGGATACATAACTAAAAATAAAAATTCCGAAAGATGTCATTAAAATCTGACTCCACTTTTTGATTAAATTATTTTCCCCACCAAATTTTTTAGCCATCACTACTTTTGATAACAAAAACAGATACACCATCATATGAATGGTTTTAAGAAATGGTAGAAAAGCAAAATACCAAAAAGTTGGTTTTTCCTGAGTCACCATAAAAATTTTATCTCCGCCTGATTTTATATAAAAGGGTCCTAAAAAAATAAATGGTACAAAATGAATTGAAAGCTTTTTAACTTCTGTCTTTTCACTCCCAAATATTGATTTGAAATAGAAAAATAAAAGTGGCCCGAAAAGAAAAGGAAAACCTGAGGAGATATTAATAATATGTGGTAATTCAAATTGATACTTAGTCCAAAAGGCTACCTATTATAATAAGATCAGGGCAAAAAGAAAAACTAAACTACCCAGATACAGATTTGCTTTGTGGTTTCCTCTTTTCACAGTTAAAAGCATAAAACTCAGGAAAATACCCTGAACCGAGGTAAATAAAAAAAAATTCTGAGTTCTACCTTTTATAAATTTCAGTGATTTCAACTGGAAGCTTTTTTGCTGATTTCTTCAGTTCCATACCATATTTTGCCAATTCCCTATCTAAGGTTTCAGGCTTTTCAAATTCCCATTTTAGGTCAAAATCATAGAAGCCTTCTAAACCAGTTCTGTCTGCAACTATTACTCTTCTCATGCTTTCAATATAAAGGATGAGTCTTTCCATTTTAATTTTTTTTGCGATTAATTCATCTCCCCTAAATTGGTATTCCTCCTTCTCGCTGGAAGACTCTTTAAGGTTTTTATTACTTAAAGTCAAGACATGACAATCTAAACTATCCACTTTTCTTTCACCATAAATATCAAAATTGTTATTGAGGTATTCCAATGCTGTTTCATTTACCTTGTCTTCCAGGCCGGGAGCAACCTCTATACT
>JAHQVQ010000319.1 GCA_019634305.1 Flammeovirgaceae bacterium
ATTACAAATGGCAACCATATTCCCAAATTAGCATTTGCCAGGGTATCTCCTAATAATCCGGCTATACCTGAGTTTTGCAATACTTTACCAAAAGCACCACCAGCCCCGGTAATCATGATAATGATGGCGGCATCCATCAATCCTTTTCCCACCCAGCCAGAGGTAGAAAGCAATTGCTTATCAAACTTTTTAGGCAAGGAAAATGATAATAAAACCCCAATGAGCAGGGCAATTACCGGATTTCCTACAAAGTTCATTACTTCAAATAAGGTTTCCTCTCCAAATGGCTTGCTTGGTAAATCACCTACGGATTTTAAAATGATAAGTACTATAGGCAAAAGGATTGGAATGAAAGCTTTAAATGGAGAAGGAGCTGTTTTTAATTTCTCAAATATCGCCTCTTCTGATAATTCCGGATTGGGATCAATATATGTTTTTGAGGCTATTTTTTTGGCAAACAGCCAACCTACTACTACAGACAAAATACTGATTGGAATGCCAAACATAATCACCAAACCTAAATCTGCTTCTATAATTCCTGCTGCTGCGATCGGTCCGGGTGTTGGGGGAACCAAGGTATGAGAAGCTGTTAGCCCAACAGCCAGAGCAACTGTAGAACCAGCCAGGGAAATCCCTGCTCTTTTTGATAAAGCTTTATTGAGTGGAGAAAGAATTACAAAACCAGAATCGGCAAAAACCGGAATTGAAACTACATAGCCAATGATCGCCATGGTAAGCGGAACCATTTTCTGCCCAATAATTTTCAGCATTTTTTCTGCCATGGCATAAGCACCACCAGAATTTTCTAAAAATGTTCCGATGATAGTTCCCAGAATAATCACAATTCCAATGAACCCAAGCGTTTTGCCAAACCCATCATTAATGGATTGTACAATCTGACTTAAAGGCATTCCGGAAAATAAACCAAAGCCTATTGCCGCAAAAAGTAAGGCTAGAAATGGGTGTAATTGGAATTTGGTAGTGGAGAGGATGATAAATAATACACTCAGGATTAATAGAATAATGATAAACACGGGCGAAGTAGTTTGTTTCAGTTAATACAAGGTAAAAATATCTACCAGTTTAATACTTTTTCTTCAACTTTCCAATTTACCATTCGCCAGAATTCAGAAAAAAAAACCAGATGAAGAAGTACTCCAGATAAATATTAAATTATATAAAATCGGTTAACCCAATTCTCCAATAGTTTCAATCCAAATTCAGTAAGAACAGCTTCGGGATGGTATTGAACAGACCATATTGGCAGGTTTTTATGTTTCATTGCCATGATCTCCTTCTCCTTTGTAAAGGCAGTTATTTTTAGATCATTGGGGAACTTGTCCACTACAAGAGAATGATACCTGACAATGTTAAATTCCCTGGGAATATCCTTAAACATTTCATCATCCTCACAAGTGATTTCCGAAACTTTACCGTGCATAGGTTTGATGGCTTTATGTAAACTTCCACCAAAAAATTCTCCTAGCGCCTGATGCCCAAGACAAATACCCAGTATAGAATGTGATTGGTAATAGTGTTGAATTACCTTTAAGAGATTGCCTGATTTTTCGGGAATTCCTGGCCCTGGGGAAAGCACTATTCCAGCGTATTCATTTCTAGTGATTTCTTCCAAAGGCAGGTCATTTCGCATTACTTTACATTCCACTCCAAGTTGTGCAAAATAATCTACAAGATTGTAGGTGAATGAATCAAAATTATCCAGTAATAATATCACTTGAGCATCCTTAACATGTCCTCATGAATAGTGCCTATGGTTGGGGCAATAGTCGCCCCTGCTCCTACCAGCCAATCCTGGTAAGCAATAAGTAATGGATAAAGGTGGGTATCAGAAACAATTTCCTGTGAAAATTCGAAACCAATCGCCTTCAATAACCCTAAAAGAATACTCATAAAAGTGGCGTATTTCAAACCTCCTAGAATCATAGCCATATAATTATCAAAATCATCGAAAACGGAATAATCGATTTTATTCTGGATAATTCTGCCGAAGGTTTTCAGGGCAAGGGAAATGATTACAAAAAAGAGAAAAAAAGTACCGAACCGAATTCCTTTGGGAGTATTAAATGTCGATTGATCTGCTTTATTGAATAATACGGTAATAGCGAAAAAAACACCGTAAATCAACAACAGAAAGGTAATTAAAGATATAATTTCTACAATAAAACCTCTTTTAAATCCTTTGTAGGCACCCCAAATGATAAAAAAAGCAAGTACCAAATCAATGACCCTGATATAGGAAGAAAAATATCCATCTACCCCTTTGGTAAGTTGTAAAAAAATAGCAGAATGTACAGCTTCAATCATTATTGCTTTTGCAAAAAAACCTTTTATTTATAAAGAAAACTTCCTGAATCTTCACCAGAAAAATTCACTAAAGTTGCCATTTTTTAATAAAGTATTGGCTCTTACTTATGTTAACAAAATCAGTTGAATTTTAATTTAAATTCGGCATTAGAACCTGGAAATCAAACCAACTGAAAAAAATACTCCGGGAGATTTCCCGGAGTAATAATTAGTTTCCACTCAATGCATTTTTCACAAACATTGAAATCTTTTTATTATCTGCTTTACCAGCCAGTTTTTTAGAAGCCATTCCCATT
Organism: Flammeovirgaceae bacterium; assembly: GCA_019634305.1. GTDB lineage: Bacteria > Bacteroidota > Bacteroidia > Cytophagales > Flammeovirgaceae > Flexithrix. The sequence continues at coordinate 2,622 of JAHQVQ010000319.1, forward strand.
ACCTTTCCCATTTCCTTCATTCCTGTCGCTCCAGTTGCTGTAATAATGGCTTTCAACTCGGCTTCAAGTTCTTCATCAGACATTTGCTTCGGCAGATATTTTTCAATCACAGCCAATTCCGATAATTCAATTTCCGCCAATTCCGTTCTCCCTTCTTTACTATAAATTTCTGCAGAGTCTTTTCTTTGCTTGGAAGCTTTGCTTAAAAGTTTCATTTCAGCCTCTTCAGACAATCCTTCTTCATTCGATCCCTTTTCAGTCTCCGCTAGCAAAATCAAAGATTTAATACTTCTTAGTGCTCTTAAAGTATCTTTATCTTTTGCCTTCATGGCCACTTTCATATCCGATTCTACCTTTTCCTTCAGACTCATTGTTTTTTGGATTTTATTGATTTTTAATTTTAAAAAATTCTGGTTGCCAATAATTAATCAGCAACTTAACAGAGTTTCCATAAAGTTTCAACAAATTTGTGATTTAAGGCTGTTTTTAATTTTAAACATGCCTTTATCATTTTTATAGCATACTCCATATAATTGCAAATATATTCAATAAATCTAATTGCAAATGACCAGACTCAGTGTAAACATTAATAAAATAGCTACAATACGAAATGCCAGAGGAGGAAATAATCCTGATTTGGTAAAAGTTGCCCTGGATTGTGAAAGATTTGGCGCACAGGGAATCACTGTTCATCCCCGACCAGACGAAAGGCATATCAGGTATGAGGATGTTATCCTGCTTAAAGATCAGATTTCCACAGAATTTAATATAGAAGGAAATCCGCAAGACAGGTACCTGGATTTGGTTTTAAAAACTATTCCTGCTCAAGCCACTTTAGTTCCTGATGCTGAGAATGCTATTACCTCAAATGCTGGTTGGGATACCATCGGACACAAGGATTTTTTAAAAGAAGTGATTTCCGAATTAAAAAGTAAGGGCATAAGAACATCCATTTTTGTGGATCCCGATGAAAAAATGGTAGAAGGGGCTGCTGAAGTGGGCACTGATAGAATTGAACTTTATACTGAACCTTATGCAGCCAATTATCCTAAAGACAAAGTTGCGGCAATAAAATCCTATAAAGAGGCCGCTATATTAGCCCAAAAACTAGGATTGGAAATTAATGCTGGACATGATTTGAGTTTAGAAAACCTAAAATATTTTAATCAGGAAATCCCCGGACTGGATGAAGTTTCCATAGGTCATGCACTTATTTGCGATGCATTATATTTTGGATTGGAAAACACTATCCAGCTTTATTTGAGGGAGTTGCAATGAGAAATCACAAATAATGGTCTAAGCAGGGTTTACCTTTTCGCAACCCTGCGTTTTTGATACTCAACCACATATTTTCCCTAAATTTTCTGGTGAATATTTTACTAACTGAATTTTCGCTAATTAAAAATTTGTTTTTTTATGAAATCGTAAATTAAAAAGAAAAAATGCCTTCAAAAACAGTGTGGAAAAAAGCTATAGATACAAAAAATCATTTTCAAGCCCTTAGTGGGAAAGTATTTCTGGTACAAAAATAGCCCTCTCGGAAAACCTTTTTGAGGGCAAGATTTTTTCACGGTCAGCCGCTGCCGTCCTTTTTACATCGACTGGAAAAAAGGACAAAGCTCAATATACCTTCAATGCTATTCATTCAGCAATGAATATTATAGTAAAAGTATTGAAGGAAACAAATTTTAAGCAAGCAAAAGGTAAGTTACTAAGATAAAGAAAATCCCTTCTTTAATTACTATCCCAAATAAACCAAAAAGCGCCAGTGATTAAATTAACCATTGGCGCTTTTATTTTTCAAAATTCAAAAGTTTCTTATTTCCCTGACAATTTCTCTACTAATTCATCTGAAAAACCTGTATTGGAGAAACCACCATCATGGAAAAGGTTTTGCATAGTTACTTTTTTGGTAAGATCACTAAACAATGTGATGGTGTAATCTGCGCACTCATCGGCAGAAGCATTTCCAAGTGGCGACATCATATCAGCAAAACTTAAAAATTCGGCAAATCCTTTAATTCCTTTACCAGCAGTAGTTTCTGTTGGAGATTGGGAAATAGTATTCACCCTGATTTTTTTAGTTTTACCCAATCGTTCACCATAACTTCTGGCAATAGATTCCAACACCGCTTTCGCCTGAGCCATATCACTATAATGAGAGAAAGTTCTTTGGGCAGCAATATAAGTTAATGCCACAATTGAAGCTTCATCACTAAAAGCATCCATTTTCTCGCCAACCTGCATCATCTTGTGAAATGACAAAGCTGAAATATCAATAGATTTCAAAAACCAGTCATAATTTAAATCACCATAAGTTTTCTTTTTTCTCACATTTGGGCTCATTCCAATAGAATGCAGAACAAAATCAATTTTTCCACCCATTTTATCCATCCCCTCAGTATATAACTTTTCGATATCTTCTACTGAAGTAGCATCTGCAGGAATTACCTCAGTTCCGCACTTTTCTGCCAATTCATTTATTTTTCCCATTCTCAAAGCAATCGGAGCATTGGTGAGTACAAATTGAGCCCCTTCTTCATGCGCTTTCTCTGCCACTTTCCAGGCAATTGAGCTTTCATCTAATGCTCCGGTAATAATCCCTCTCTTTCCTTTTAATAAATTATATGCCATTATTAATCAATTATATTATTTTCAAATTTTAAAATCGGCTGTAAAGTTAGATTTTTTATTGAATAAGTACCAGTACTTTTTTATTTTGAAAAGCCAGGGTTTGATTTAAGCAACAATTCTTACAATTAGTTAGAACTACCAAAATAAATTTTCAAGGGAAAAAAACTGATTTCAAAACCCAATATTAAGAAGTCCCAGAAATTTCAATTTAAAAAATTGAACAAATACTAATTTTTTGATTAGTTTCCAGAATTAATTGTGAAATATTCAAATTAACCTTTTTTAATTTTATTTATTAATATGTGATTCAAACCTATTTCTTTAGGCTGTAAACTGCCAGAAAGCATTTTCCCGGTTCAGAACCTCAGTTCGCAGAAAAATTTAGCTATAGTTCCACTATTCCGAATTTTTTCAACTTCCTGAAAACCTTAAACTTGCAATTTTGGCTAAAAAACAAAAAGTTTAAACCACTTCTAAAAATTTATTTCTTTTATTATCAAACTTCATATGAAAAGTATCTTTCTATTTTTTTTCCATACCATTTTTATTCTTTCTCTATCCCAGGCATTTGCTCAGAGACAAAAGGTAATATTCGATTGTGATCTTGGAGATGATGTTGATGATGCCTATGCATTGGCAATGCTCATGGCAAGCCCGGATCTGGAGGTTTTGGGAATTGTAATGGATTATGGTAATACAGAAAAAAGGGCTCAAATGGCTTGCAGGTTTTTATATGAAATTGGCCGAGAAGATGTACCCGTAGTTGTCGGGAGGAATACAAAGGATCATTATTCTCCTCAGTTCCATTGGGGTGAAGGTTTTGACAAAGTGAAACCTATAAAGCAAAATGCAGCAGATTTCATCATAGAGACTTTAAAAAAATATCCAAATGAAGTGGTTTTGATTACAGTGGGACCAGTACCCAATATGGCCGATATCATAAAAAAAGACCCAAAGGCATTGGGAATGGCTAAAAAAGTATATTCTATGTTTGGTTCTTTTTATGCCGGATATGATGATAATCCGGTACCAGCAAATGAATGGAATGTAAAAGCTGATTATGAAGCTGCAAAAATATTTGCAAGCTCAGAAGCAGATATTGTTTATGCCGGATTGGATATTACTAATGTTAAATTGAATAAAGATTTAAGAGAAAAACTTTTATTGAGAAAGTCTCCATTAACAGATGCACTTAGTGCATGTTACTCACTTTGGGAATGGGAAACTCCTACCCTTTTTGATCCTGTGGCTATTGGAATGGTTATTTGGCCTGACCTCTTTGTTACCCGTCCAGCCCATGTGAAAGTGATTGGAGAGGGGTTTACTGTAATTGACGAAAGCAAGGAACCAAATAGCCAAGTGGGTATATCAATTAATAAGAAAGAATTTTTAAACCGCTTAATGAAATTGTACCTTGAACAAAACTTAGACAGGTTTTAGTCTGCAACGTATATATAATTAAGAAAGTAGTTATCAATTATAAAGCTACAGAACCTTATGAAAAAGTCGAAAATAACTGTAATTGGAAGTAGTAATACAGACATGGTGGTTCAATCGAATAATCTTCCCTTACCCGGAGAAACGGTTTTAGGAGGAAAGTTCATCATGAATCCGGGAGGAAAAGGTGCGAACCAGGCGGTGGCAGCAGCTAAACTTGGTGGGCAAGTCACTTTTATTGCAAAGGTAGGAAATGATATATTTGGGAGAGAAGCAGTTCATGGTTTTGTCAAAGAGGGAATCCATACAAAATACATCTCTACTGATGAGGATCAACCTTCAGGAGTTGCCCTAATTATGGTGGATAAAAAAGGAGAAAATAGTATTTCAGTAGCACTTGGGGCAAATTTAAAACTAAACAAAAAAGATATTGATATGGGGATGAAAGCTATCACCAGCTCAAAATTTTTATTGATGCAGCTGGAAATTCCTTTAGAAAGCGTAACCTATGCAGCAAAAAAAGCAGCACATCAAAAAATAAAAGTAGTTTTAAATCCAGCTCCGGCACAAATACTTTCAGATGAATTATTAGGTCATCTACACATCATTACCCCAAATGAAACAGAAGCCAAATTACTTACTGGAGTAACAGTAACAGATGAAAAAACAGCAAAAAAAGCAGCAGAAATATTAAATAACAAAGGAGTAGAAATCATCATTATTACTTTGGGGTCGAAAGGAGCTTATGTCTTTAGCGATGAATTTAAAGGATTAATATCACCACCTAAAGTTACAGCAATTGATACCACAGCTGCTGGTGATACTTTTAATGGTGGGTTGGTTGTCGCACTTTCGGAGGGAATGGATATAAAAACTGCTGTAGAATTCTCTACTAAAGCAGCTGCAATTTCAGTCACAAGATTAGGCGCACAAGCTTCAACACCATACAGAGAGGAACTTTAAAACCTAACCAAATTCATCTTTGTAATTAATCAAAACTAAACTAGTAAATATGTTTATACCAGAAAGTTATGGACTAGCAGTAGCCCTTTGCTTCGTTACCATGGTGTGTTGGGGCTCATGGGCTAACACTCAAAAATTAGCTACCAAAAAATGGCCATTCCAATTATTTTATTGGGATTATAGTCTGGGAATCATCCTTTTATCATTGGTTTTTGGACTTACCATTGGCAGCTCAGGAGAAGAGGGTCGTCCATTTTTGGAAGATTTAGCACAAGGAGATACCTCTTCATTTACTTCAGCCTTTATTGGAGGAATTGTATTTAACATGGCCAATTTATTAATCGTAGCAGCTATTGATATTGCCGGAATGGCTGTTGCCTTTCCCATTGGAATTGGTATTGCCCTGGTATTGGGTGTAATAGTAAACTATATGGCCACCCCTGTGGGTAATCCTTTTATGCTTTTTGCCGGGGTAGCATTAGTAACAGTTGCCATTATTCTTGATGCACTAGCTTATAAAAAACTATCCTCAGGCCAGAAAATTACACCAACCAAAGGCATTGTAATTTCTATTATAGGAGGTATTCTAATGGGCTTTTTCTTCAGGTTTGTGGCAGCCTCAGTATCAATTGACTTTACCCAGCCAACAGAAGGATTGTTTACTCCTTATTCAGCAGTTTTTATATTTTCATTAGGAATTTTTGCTTCTAATTTCCTTTGGAATAGCTTTTTTATGTACAAACCTTTTAAAGGTGAGCCTGTGAGTTACGTAGAATATTTTTCTAAAGGAGATATGAAACTACACCTCATTGGCATTTTAGGGGGAATAATCTGGTGTATCGGCATGTCATTAAGCATGATAGCAGGCGAAAAAGCAGGTTTTGCCATATCCTACGGGCTGGGACAGGGAGCAACTATGGTGGCTGCAGCCTGGGGTGTTTTCATTTGGAAAGAATTTGCCAATGCTCCAAAAGGCACTAAACCCTTGATTAATTTGATGTTCTTAAGTTTTATCATTGGGTTAGTTCTGATTATTTTCGCCAGAATTGGATAAAAAACAAAGCTTTATCATTTATAAACGAGGGTTCTTTTTTCGAAAGTTACCCTTGTTTAAATCTTCATTTCCTCAAAATCTCTCCATTTCTTTCTCCAACTAATACACTATTTTCCCTTACCAATTTCCCATTTATCAATACCATATCAAACCCCTCAGCCAATTGATAAGGATTTTCGTAAGAGGCTTTTGCTTTAACTTTTTCAGGCTCAAAAATCAATAAATCAGCCTTTTTTCCAACTTCAATACTTCCTCTGTCAGTCAAACCCATGGTTTCAGCAGAAAGAGATGTCATTTTTCGGATGGCTTCTTCCAGCGAAATTAATTGCTTCTGGAATACATACTCTTCGATCACTTTAGCAAATGTTCCATGTCCTCTTGGGTGATGACCTGTCGGACTGCCATCCGAGCAAATCATAACTAATGAATCTTTCACAAAAGTTTCCTGCAAAGCTTCATTCATTACAAAATATGCTCCTGATGCTCCTCTTGGTCCAATATCATCCATTAGAACTTCTTCGAATGGTTTGCCGGATTCCTGAGCTACCTGTGCTAAGGTTTTTCCGGTCCATGGAGCGGTTCCAAGTAAAGTGGCTTCTGGTCCATTTCTTTTGGTTACCCTTTGTCTTAAATAAGTTGCTAATTCTTCCTTTTTAGTAATTTTTACATTTGCATAGTTGTTAGGCCCTTTTGCCCAATTGGGGAACACAATTCCAATTCCCGTATAGCTTGCATTATACGGATAAACATCGGCAGATACATCAATACCATTGTTTCTGGCCTTCTCCAGAATTGATAAAATTTCATTTGCCCGCTCCTCTCCTTTTCCATAAACCACTTTCATATGGCTTACATGCACATGGCAATATTTCCCCTGCTCTAACAATTCATTAATAGATTTTTCCATCGCATCATCATCCTCATTGCGCATGTGGCTCATGATCATTTTATCATGCTTACCCACAATTTTAGCCAGATGGACTAATTCTTCTTCTTTGCCATAAGTTCCCGGAGTATATTCCAGACCTGTTGTCATTCCTAAGCAACCTGCATTTAAGGCATTTTCTAATATTTCACCCATCTTGTCTAATTCTTCTATGGAAGGATCTGGATTAAAATTTACTCCTGACAACTGCCTTAAAGTACCATGCCCAATAAACATGGCAAGGTTTGGATGTATTCCTTTGTCTTCAATTTTAGTAAACCACTCTTCTATACTGGGGTAAGAAGGACTAAATCCATCCTGACCCAAACTAATGGTAGTTACTCCCATCGCCAGAAAATTATCGAAATCAGGTGTTTTTAAAGGGTTTCCATGGGCATGTGTATCAATAAAACCCGGAGAAACTGTCTTTCCTTTCGCATCAATAAATTTGGAAAATGTAATTTTAGAGGTATCCACCTGACCTACAAAAGCGATTGAATCTCCATTGATGAGAATATCAGCAAGAAATCCATGCGAACCACTTCCATCAATTACATTTCCCTGATGAATTAAAACTTCAAAAGCAGTTTGTTGGGAAATTAAAGTTTCGAAAGGAGTTGGCTTTTGTTCTTTCACATCTTCTTTCTTACAGGAAAAAGCAAGTAAAAGCGTAATTAAAATTAGATTCAAAGAAATTATCTTCATTTGTTTGTCAATTAGGGGAACATGGTTTAAAATTAAAAGATAATTAATAAAATCATATAAGTATATTGTATTAGAACAAAGATTTAACTTATATTAATCTACTAAAAACCAGTTACTTATAATTTAATATTTACATTATTTTATCTTAAAAAAAAGATAAGGCATTTATGGCCGGTAGTTTGGTAAAAAGGCAGGGATTCGGCACAGCACCCGTTTTTTTAACTTCAATTTGTACCATTTTAGGTGCTATATTGTTTTTAAGATTTGGTTTTGCTGTTGGTAATTTAGGTTTGTGGCAAACCTTTATGATTATCCTATTAGGGCATTTGGTTACAATTCCCACAGCCTTGGCTGTAGCGGAAATTGCTACCAATCAGAAAGTGCAGGGAGGCGGAGTTTATTTCATCATTTCCAGGTCATTTGGGATCACTATTGGTGGTGCCATTGGGATTGGATTATACCTTTCCCAAGCTGTAAGTACTGCTTTTTACATCATTGCCTTTGCCGAATCATTCTCCCCAATTTTCAATTATTTACTGGCCTCTGATTTTAATATTCTTGTTTACAATTACCGAGTCATTAGCATTCCTGCAACAATAGTATTGATATTATTAGCCATTTATAAAGGAGCTGACTTAGGAATAAAGACACTATACCTGGTAGCATTTGTACTTTTCTTTTCCCTTTTATTTTTCTTTCTAGGTACTACAGAATATGCCCAGAATATGGAAAGTATTCCCTGGGATGCTAAAATTCTGAATGGGAAAAGTTTTTTCTACTTTTTTGCTGTATGTTTCCCGGCTTTTACTGGAATGGCTGCCGGTGCAGGACTTTCCGGGGATTTAAAAAACCCAAGCAAATCCATTCCAAGAGGAACCATTTGGGCAACAATTGCTGGAATGATTATCTATATGGTAACAGCTCTTAAACTAGCCATTTCAGCTCCTCCTGGAGATTTAGCAGCTGATCAGTTCATTATGCAGGACATTGCACTATGGGGTCCCGCCATTCCAATAGGATTAGCTGCAGCTTCTCTTTCCTCTGCAATAGGTTCCATCCTTGTAGCACCCAGAACTTTGCAGGCCATTGGTGCCGATAAAATATTACCAAATTCTTTTGTCAATGACTGGGTTTCTCAGGTAAGGTTAAAAAGTAATGAGCCTGTAAATGCCTCCATCATTACTTCTGTAATCACACTCATTTTTGTAATCATTGGAGATATAGATATTGTTGCACAGATAATCACTATGTTTTTTATGGTGACTTATGGAGCCATTTGTTCTATTTCATTTTTGGAACATTTTACTGCAGACCCGGCTTATCGACCAATATTTCGATCAAAATGGTATGTTTCTCTAGTGGGTGCACTAGCCTGTATTTTCCTGATGTTCCAGATCAGTGTTTTTTATTCCATAATGGCCCTAATTATTATGGCTATTATTTACCAAACCACAAGTTATTATAAGGAAGATAAAGAAGGTTTGGCTAATATTTTCCAGGGTGTGATTTTTCAGTTGAGCAGAAGGCTAAAAGTATTTTTACAAAAGGCTGATCCTGATTCTAAAGAAGACCACTGGCGGCCATCAGTTGTTTGTATTTCCTCCAATACTTTTGAAAGATTTTCCGCTTTCAATATGCTGAGATGGATTTCCCATAAATACGGTTTTGGAAATTACATTCATTTGATTGAAGGTTATTTATCCAGAGAAACCTATAAAGAAGCTAAGGAATGTGTGAACCGAATGGTGAAACTTTCTGATTCAACAAAAAGTCGGGTTTATATGGATACCATTGTAAGTCCATCAATAACTTCTGCCATTGCTCAGGTCATTCAACTACCTGGTGTTTCAGGCAAGGATAATAACATGATCATGTTTGAATTCTCCAAGAAAAAACCTGAAGGATTGGAAAATATAGTGGACAATTTTAAACTTGTAAAATCCACGGACTTTGACATCTGTGTATTAGGATCTTCAGAGAAAAATTTTGGTTTCAAGCAAAACATAGACATCTGGATTACTTCAAAAGATTACGAAAATGCCAGCCTGATGATACTCATGGGCTTTATCATTTTGGGTCATCCGGAATGGAAAAATGCCAGAATCAGATTAATGGTACTATCACCAGAAAAAGAATTAGAGAAACAAAGAAATAAAATCAGGGAATTAATCAGGACTGGTCGATTACCTATTTCCCTAAATAATGTGGAATTAAATGAACATAAGGATAATATTGAAGCCAAAAGCATTATCAACGAAAAGTCCAAGGATGCTGACCTAGTGATTATTGGCGTGAGAACCGAGGCTATCAAACACGATAGTATCGGAATTTTTAATGGTTATGAAGGTGTTGGTGATGTTTTGTTTGTAAATACGAATAAAGAGAAAGAAATAAAGTAAATAGGAAGATTTCCATTTATTTAAAAAAATAGGTATTTTAGAAGAGCTTTTTTTATGAAAAATCCTTTTAACCAACAACCTTAACCTAAAAGCTTTCATCTAAAATGGACCTTAGCCCAGTAATATTATCTATTCCTGTCTATTTTATTCTTATCAGCTTTGAGTTGATTTATACATTGCTCAAAAGAGCGGATTATTACCGATTTTCAGATGCTGTAACCAATATAAGTTGTGGAGTCGGTGATCAATTAATTGGTGTTTTTGCCAAAGTTTTTACTATTGGCATTTACCAGTTTATCTATGAAAATTTCAGGGTATTTGATATTGAAAACACTATTCTTTCCTTTGTAATAGTTTTCATTCTTGCCGATTTCTTATACTATTGGTCGCATAGACTTAGCCATGAAGTTAATTTTCTATGGGCAGGCCATGTGGTCCACCATCAAAGTGAAGAATATAATCTTTCAGTTGCCTTAAGGCAGAGTTGGTTCCATAAATTTTTCACTTTTGCATTTTACCTTCCATTAGCATTTATGGGGTTTGATACCATTGCCTTTATCTGGGCAAATGGTTTGAATTTACTGTATCAATTTTGGATTCATACTGAGATGGTTGGAAAAATGGGATTTCTGGAAAATTTCATGAATACACCGTCACATCATAGGGTGCATCATGGAAGAAACCCCGAATACATAGATAGAAACCATGCTGGTGTTTTCATTATCTGGGATAAAATTTTTGGAACTTTTGAACCAGAAAAAATCACTCCTGTTTATGGAATAACCACTCCAGTAAACTCATGGAACCCTGTTTGGGTAAATGTGATGCCCTGGACCAGAATTTCTAATGAAATAAAAATGATGAAAAGTTTTAAAGACAAAATAAAGGTAATATATAAACCTCCTGGATGGCGGCCTTTAGCTCAAGGAGGAACCATGAAAATTCCGGAAGTAAATCGGGAAAGTTACCTCAAATTTAAAACCGTAGCTCCTCGTACTTTAAACTTCTATATTTTTGTTCAATATGCTATTGCTATTGGTGCGACAGCCTTTTTCCTATTCCAGCAAGCTAATTTTAATAATGAACAAAGGATATTAGGAGCATCTTTAATTTTTCTTTCAATAATGAATTTGGGAATGATGCTGGAAAGGAAAAGATGGAGTTTTATTCTGGAATTTTTCAGGATTATTTTCACATTACTTTTCATAGCTTATTCCTTCCATGAACTTCCTATTTTTAAGACTATTTTATTAAGTACTTCTGGAATAGCATTTATTTCTTTATTCTGGCTCATTACCTTATCAAAATATTTCAAAAAATAATTTCTCTTATAAGGTTAAGTCAGAAATGATTGAAAGAAGAGAAGATATTAGGACACTTAG
>JAHQVQ010000320.1 GCA_019634305.1 Flammeovirgaceae bacterium
CTCTGGTTTCTGCTCTGGTGCATTTGTTCTCCCTTGTTTATATGAAGGGAGATAAAAATTTTCCAATGTATTTTGGCTATCTGGGCCTTTTTACTTTTTCCATGTTGGGAATTGTTCTCACCAACAACATAATTTTCATTTATATTTTCTGGGAATTAGTTGGTGTTTCTTCTTATTTATTAATTGGCTTTTGGCAGGAAAAACCTGCTGCTTTGAGAGCCAGCAAAAAAGCATTTTTAGTCAATAGAATAGGCGATGCAGGATTTTTAGTTGGGATTCTGTCTCTATTTGCCTTATTCCAAAATACTGATTTGGGAATCATTGCCTCCAAACATTTTTCAGGTGTTTATTCAGTAGATATTGCCAGCCAGCATTTGCTCATCAGCCTTGCCGGATTCGGGTTATTTTGCGGAGCTATTGGAAAATCAGCTCAGTTTCCTTTATCCATCTGGTTGCCTGATGCCATGGAAGGACCTACTCCGGTTTCAGCATTGATTCATGCAGCCACTATGGTGGCAGCTGGAGTTTATATGCTGGCAAGAATCGCTTTTATATTTACGCCAGAAGTACAAATAGTCATTGCTGGAACTGGAACGATCACTGCATTTCTGGCTGCCTATGCAGCGCTTTCCCAAAATGACATTAAAAAAGTATTGGCTTTTTCCACAATTTCCCAACTGGGTTATATGGTAATGGGAATTGGCGTAGGAGCTGTTGGAGCTTCTTTATTTCATCTGGTAACACATGCATTTTTTAAAGCCTGTTTATTTTTATCCGCTGGGGCTATTATCCATGTAATGCATCAGGTAGAGCACCAAACCAAATCACATTTCGATCCGCAGGATATGAGGAATATGGGTGGCTTGCGCAAAAAATTACCAGTTGTTTTTATCGCTTATTTATTTTCAGCCATGGCTTTGGCGGGTTTCCCTTTGTTTTCAGGTTTCCTTTCGAAAGATGCCATTTTAGTGGGTGCTTTTAGTTTTGCCTCTGAATATGGAGGGGCTGCATATCTGATTCCGGTTTTCGGATTTTTATCTGCTCTTTTCACTGCTTTTTATGTGGGCAAGCAATTAATCATGGTATTCTTTGGCGAGTTTAATTTGGCTAATAAAATAAAAGATGCAGGAAACTACATTCAGGATATTTCCTGGGAAATGAAATTGCCATTAGTTATTCTGGGCTTCTTATCTCTCGGGTTTGTTTTTTCGCTTAATCCGCTTGATGGGGAAAATGGCTGGCTGCTTTCTACCTTTAAAGGAAATATAGCTATTGACCACAGTCAGAAATTATTAGTTGAAATTATTTCCGCAACTTTAGCCATTTCCGGTCTTGGACTTGCCTGGCTGATATATGGAAATGGTGCGCTCTATAGTTTAAAACAATCACTTTTCCCAAAATCATCTTTTGCCTATAAATTATCCCTCAACTTTTGGTATATGGATAGTTTCTACGAAAAGGTTTTGGTGAAAAATAGCATTTTGATTTCTGAAAAATTGAAAACTTTCGATTTTGTAATAATCGATGGATTTGTAAATAAATTGGCTTTATTCAATGTGGTATTAGCCCATGTCATGGCTTGGGTAGATAAAAATATTGTAGATGGCTTTGTCAATTTTTTAGTATCGGTTTCCGGGAAAATTGGAAATCTAACGCGATCTTTTCAGGGAGGAAAAATCCAGTCTTATTTTGCCTGGACCTTATTTGGTTTTATTTGTTTATTGATCTACTTAATTAATGAGTGAATCTTTACTTTCATTACTCATATTTGTCCCGCTGATTGCAGCAGTGGTTATCCTTTTACTTCCTAAGACACTTAATGGAAGTTTAAAATGGATTACGCTGGGCACAACAATTATACAATTGATTTTGTCCATTTTGGTCATGCTAAAACTGGACTGGTCGGCTGGTGCTCCTGTTGGTGTAAATAATCAGGGTAACTTTCAGCTGGTGGAAAACCATCAATGGCTTAACCTTGATCTGGGAAGTCTGGGTACTATTTCTATTCAGTATTTCTTAGGATTAGATGGACTGAACAGCACAATGGTATTGCTTACTGCCATTGTAATGGTGATTGGGGCAATTTCCTCTTTTGAAATTAAAGATAAAAGAAAAGGATTTTTTGCCTTATTCAATGTGCTGAGTGCTACCATTATGGGTTGCTTTATGGCGCTAGATTTTTTCCTTTTCTATCTCTTTTTCGAATTCATGCTTTTACCCATGTACTTCCTAATTGGAATTTGGGGAGGACCTAGAAGAGAATATGCCTCTATTAAGTTTTTTATCTATACATTATTGGGTTCCATTTTTATCCTGATTGTAATGATTGGGCTATATACCTCAGTAATTGACCCTGCTGCCACTGCGGTAAAAATTGGATTGACTGAAAGTGTTGAAAATATTACCACTGAAAATGTGGAACAAGTTCAGGAAATGCTAAAGGTCAATCAGATTAAGCCTGAAAACTTGGTCAGGACATTTAGCCTGATTTCCATGATGGATGCTGAAAACTACATTCCAGGAAGCATTTTTTTTAAAGGAGAAATTTCTTCGTTTTTTAGAGAAAATGCCCGGTTAATTGCCTTCTTATTATTATTCATAGGTTTTGCCATTAAGCTTCCTGCGGTTCCTGTCCATACCTGGCTGCCAGATGCACACGTACAGGCACCTACTGCAATTTCAGTTGTACTTGCGGGAATTTTATTGAAAATAGGAGGATATGGTATATTAAGAATTCCCTACAGTATTTTCCCGGAAGGCGCTATTTATTTCTCCTGGTGGATAGGTTTATTTGGGGTAATTGCCATAGTCTATGGCGCTTTTGTAGCTTTGGGCACGCATAACCTGAAAAAACTGATTGCCTATTCTTCAGTTTCTCACATGGGATTTGTAATGCTGGGAATAGCCTCATTAACTGCTGAGGGAATTAATGGAGCGCTTTACCAAATGTTTAGCCATGGTATTATTTCCGCTATGTTGTTCCTCATAGCCGGAGTAGTTTATTACAGAACTCATAATTTGGAAATAGAAAATTATAAAGGATTGATATCTAAAATGCCTGTTTATTCCGCCATGGTAATGGTTGCTTTTTTTGCTTCCTTAGGTTTACCGGGTTTTTCAGGATTCATTGCAGAATTATTTGTCTTCCTGGGAGCATTCAAATCTGAAAGTGCCAATGGACTGATTCCAATTTGGATGGCTATTGTTTCTACTTTGGGTTTAATTCTAGGAGCAGCCTATTATTTATGGACTTTGCAAAGAATGTATTTAGGAAATTTCTGGGCTCAAAAAGATTTGGCGGTTGATCAATTAACCGATCTTTCTTCCAGAGAACTGATCATGTTTGTTCCATTAGCCATTATAACAATTGTTCTGGGACTTTTTCCACATCTGTTACTGGATATGATTTCTCCTTCGGTGAATTATTTTGTGAATTTTGTAGAATCAACGGGAAGGGAAAATCTGGAAATAATTTTACAAGCCATCAATAAGTAAGGAATGAATTTGAGCCTGAGCGATAAACTAAACCATATTCTGGAAAGTATTTCTTCTCTTTATGCAGAAGGATGGCTTGCTGTCTTGTTTATTGCACTGATAATTATTGAACTTTTCCTTAGTAATAAAAAGAAATTGATTTTAGGACTGGTAGCACTTATCGGATTAGCTTTTAACTTTTTTTTAATTCAAAAAGCAGGAACTAGCCATGAAGCGCCATTTATGCTTGGTTTGCTTACCATCCATAAAGGCACAATATTTTTCAAAAACCTTTTCAATTTTTCAGGAATACTAGTTATCCTGATGATGATGTTTTCGGGTGATAAAAAGCAGGAGGATTACAAAAATTACGGAGAATTTTACAGTTTATTTATTGCTATTATATTGGGTCTGAATCTAATGACAATGGCTAATAACTTATTAATGGTTTACCTTTCCATAGAGTTGGTTTCCATTACTTCTTATGTACTCACAGTTTTCAAATTCGATAAAAAAGGGGCAGAAGGGGGACTAAAATATTTACTATTTGGCACCATTTCTTCCGGGGTAATGCTTTATGGAATGTCATTACTATATGGTTTTTCCGGATCTTTAATCCTTTCTGAAATTGCTATACAATTGGCACATGTTCCCACTGTTCCGATAATCATTGCGCTGGGAATGACATTTGGTGGGTTATTTTTCAAAATTTCTGCTGCACCATTTCATATCTGGACGCCTGATGTTTATGAAGCGGCTCCAACACCCTTGGTAGCCTTTTTTTCTGTTGCACCAAAAGCTGCGGGAATTGCAGTGCTTTTAACTTTTCTACAAGGATTTGAAAGTTTTATTCAGGATGAAAAAGCGATAATTTATCTTTTAGGTTTTGTAGCTGGTCTTAGTATTTTGATTGGAAATTTTTCAGCTATTTGGCAAAAAAGTGCGAAAAGAATGCTGGCTTATTCTTCCATTGCCCACTCAGGGTTTTTACTGTTGGCCATCATCCCGTTTTCTGCTTCAGGCTATTCATCCCTATACTTTTACCTGAGCATTTATGTATTTATGAACTTTGCTTCATTCCTTTTCATTCAATTTTTTGAAGAAAAAAGTGGTGATGATCAAATGGAGAAAATGCAGGGTTTAGGACTTACAAATCCACTGACAGGTATTTTGATTACAGTTGTTATGATTGCCCTTACCGGTTTACCCATTACCGCAGGTTTCACAGCAAAGCTTTTTGTTTTTTCTTCCTTGTGGGAAGCTTATCAAAACAGTGGGGAAGGTTTTATGCTTGCTCTTTTTCTTTTTGGATTGTTTAATACTTTAATCGCGCTTTTCTATTATTTGAAAATCCCGTTTTTTATGTTTTTCAGGCAAAATGAAAATCAGCATTTTACCGTTCAGCCCCTGCAAACTGCCTTTCTTATACTATTAACCTTGCCGCTTTTAATCTTCTTTTTCAAACCAGATTTATTGACTGGTTTTTTTAATGCTTTTCTTTTTTAAGCACCATTGCTTCTTTTTTCGAGAAAGAAAAATCCAGCTAAACCTGAGACATTTCGGGTTTGATTACCTTGAGAAAGGTGTAAAATTATTCTTGATAAAAACATTCTCCAATCCTCCTTTTTGCTTTTAAAAATTAAAGACTCTATTTTCAGGTTCTTAAAAATTTGTATTCAATAATGCCTTAATGTTTTCGGAAAAATTAAGGCGAAAAAAAATAATAGCTTGGAAATCTCTAATCAAAAACAGGAAGTAGGAGCCATGAAGAAAAATGATCCCAAAATCATAAATGCATGGTGTTCTTATGACTGGGCAAACTCTGTTTATAACCTTACCATCACAGCGGCAATTTTCCCTGTCTATTACAGCTTTGCCACCTCCGAAGCTTTTAATGGAGATATAGTAGATTTTTTCGGGTTCAAAATTGTCAATTCAGTTTTATATTCTTATGCCATTTCCTTTTCATTTTTAATCATAGTTTTTCTTTCTCCTATTCTTTCAGGTATTGCCGATTATAGCGGATTGAAAACAAGGTTTATGCGATTTTTCTCTTATCTGGGTTCCTTGGGGTGTGTTGGTCTATTCTTTTTTACCGGAGGAAATATTGAATATGGAATAATCTGTGCCATCATTGCAAGTGTTGGTTATGCTGGGGCTTTGGTTTTTTACAATGCATTTTTACCTGAAATAGTAACCCAGGACAAAATGGATGGTGTAAGTGCCAAAGGTTTTGCCATGGGTTACATAGGAAGTGTGATATTATTGGTCGTCAGTTTGGCCATTATTACTTTTCATGAAGAATTGGGGTTAGAAAAAGGATTCGCTACCCGTCTCTCCTTCCTTCAGGTGGGATTATGGTGGTTTGGATTTTCTCATATTGCATTAAGTTTTTTAAAAGATCAACCTACTGGAAATAAAATCACCTCAAAGATACTCACCAAGGGGTTTTCTGAAATTAAAAAAGTAATCGCTTCACTTTCAGACAATCCAAATACTCAAAAATTCCTGACTTCCTTTTTCTTTTACAGCATGGGGGTTCAAACAGTAATGCTGCTGGCACCATTATTTGGAGAGAAAGAAATTGGAATGGAAGGTGAAAAATTAATTGCCGTAGTACTTATTCTTCAGATTGTAGCGGTTATTGGTGCCTATACTTTTGCCAGATTATCAGACTATAAAGGAAATAAATTTGCTATTGGCACTTCTGTCTTTATCTGGATTCTTATCTGCTTTGCAGGCTACTTACTTCAGGAAGAATTCCAATTCTATATTCTTGCTGCTCTTTTAGGTTTTGTAATGGGTGGTATTCAGGCGCTTTCCCGATCAACTTATTCCAAGATGATTCCCAAGGAATCGAAAGACACGGCTTCCTTTTTCAGCTTTTATGATATTACCGAAAAACTGGCCATTGTGATTGGTACTTTTTCCTATGGAATTATTGAGCAAATCACTGGAAGTATGAGAAACAGCATACTTGCCATGGCTATATTCTTCCTTGCAGGATTTATATTTTTAATGGTTGCCAAATTGCCAAAAGGTAAAAAACAGATGCTTAAAACAACACAACAATAATTTTTACCACCACCAATATGAAACACACTGCTTCTATTTTTTCCATCTTTTTAATCTACACTTTAATTGGTTTTTGTCCTGTATTTTCACAAAAAAAGGATAATAAAAAACTGGTTAAAGAAGAAGATCCAAAGCTTTCCATCACCAAACATCAATTGAAATTATTGGATGGAAAAACCATAAATTACACTGCCACCTGTGGTCATTTAATTCTGAGAAATGAAGCTGGGGAATCAAGAGCAAAAATATTTTTTACTGCCTATACTTTAGATGAAACACAAAAATCGGTTAGCCTTTCAAAGCGCCCTGTTACATTTACTTTTAATGGAGGTCCGGGTTCTGCTTCAGTTTGGTTGCATATGGGAGGATTAGGACCGAAAAGAATATTGATGACTGAAAAAGGTGAAGCCTTAAAACCACCTTATAAAATAGAGGATAATCCCTATTCCTGGTTGGGAGAAACGGATTTGGTATTTATTGATCCGGTGGAAACCGGCTATAGCCGACCTGCTGAAGGAGTCGACAAAAAGGAATTTTTAGGATATAAAAAGGACATTGAATCAGTTGGGGCTTTTATCAATTTATATACTTCCAAATATGGAAGATGGAGCTCTCCTAAGTTTTTGGCTGGGGAAAGTTATGGCACTACACGGGCTGCTGGTTTATCAGGGCATTTGCAAAACCGATATGGCATGTACCTGAAAGGACTTGTCCTCATTTCAGCCATTACCAATTTCCAAACTGCAAGGTTCAACCGGGGGAACGATTTACCATATCCATTGTTTTTACCAACTTATTCCGCATTAGCCTGGTATCATAAACAATTGGATGGAAAATATCCTGATCTGAATGAGCTTTTAAAAGAGGTAGAAGATTTTGTCCTTAATGAGTATTCTACGGCATTGATGAAAGGGGACAGGCTGAGTTCAGAAGAGAAAAATTCCGTTGCCCAAAAACTTTCTGATTTTACCGGATTAAGTCAATCGTATATTGTCCAAACTAATTTGAGAATCAATATCATGAGATTCTGTAAAGAACTGAGAAGAGATGAAGGCATTACCATTGGCAGGCTGGATGGCAGAATGGAAGGGTTAGATTTTGATGATGCTGGGGAAACTTTCGATTTTGATCCAAGTTATAATGCCACCATTTATGGCCCTTATACCATGGCTATCCATCATCATTTGAAAAATAACCTAAGGTTTGAAACCGAACTTCCATATGAAATTCTTACTGGCAGAGTGAGGCCCTGGAATTATGATAATGTTCAGAATGAATATTTGAATGTGTCTGAAACTTTGAGACAGGCCATGCATCACAACCATGACTTACAGGTCATCATTTGTAATGGTTATTACGATTTGGCTACACCCTATTTTGCCACTGACTATACCATCAATCATATGTTTTTGGATGAATCTTTAAAAAAGAATATTCGAATGACTTACTATGAAGCCGGTCATATGATGTACATTCACCAGCCATCTTTAGAAAAAATGCAAAAAGATGTATTGGATTATTATCAGGAAGTTTTGAAGTGAAATGATTATTTCTTAAGTATTAGATTTTGAAAGAACTGTTCAAGTACTTTTCCCAATATAATTTTTAGCAATCTGGAAATTAATTTACTATTAAAGGTATAATAGTAAAAGAAAGGCCATTTTTTTACTATTCTTATGGACAACAATCAGGTATAAATTTCATGTTCCTTCTGTCATTTGTTCCGGGGCACAATAGGCAACAAATGAAGGTTCAGGTTTAACAGCAGTTAACCAAATACATTCCTCCTTTTTAGAAAAGTATCCCTCCATCATTTCATCCAATAATTCAGAGGGAAACAATTCGCTTGAATCAATTACAACTTTTAAATTTTGGATATCCACTTTATTTACATTTCTGATTTTCATTGTATTGGTGTTAGTTTTTTTGGATTAGAGATTAAAATACTCATTATATCTAATTCTTCTTTATCGCCCTAATACACATAAAGGCTGGAAATTCATTAAGTTCTTTGAAATGTTTGGGGTCAAGTTTTTCAAACTCGGGAACTGGTTTGGGTTCTAATAATTCATCAATATAAAAACCATTTTTGGTTAATGGGGAAATGCATTCGCCTAATGATCTTCGAAAACTATTTACTTCAATTGGTTTTCCAAAGCCATTCCAGGTACATTTCACAGGTTCTACTTCGAAATATTGAGTTGATTTAAAATAGTTATACTCAAAAAAAGGATGTTCAATGGAAATTACTAAAACTCCTTTTGGTTTCAAGACTCTGTAATACTCTTGGATGGTTGGTGCCCAGTCTTGCAAATAATGCATTGCCAAAGCGCAAAGGACTATATCAAATGAATTATCCTTGAACATTTCAAAAGGCTTTGAAAGATCATGAACAAAGAATTCTCCTATATTTTCATTTCTCTTTTTTGCCAAGGAAATCATCTTTGGGCTAAGATCAAAACCTGTAACCTTCGCCCCTTTACCCAAAAGTACTTCGGCATATTTCCCAGGTCCACAAGCAGCATCCAGCACAGCTTTCCCATTAACATCGGGTAATAAACTCAATGTATTTGGGCGATCATAAAAAGCATTATGTGGTTTATGATCAATCAAATTATTATAGCTTTCTGCCATTTCTTCATAGGCAGATAGGATTTTTTCTTTATTCATATTTGGATGGAATTTTATTGAAATATAGTAATTCTGAAGTGGTTTTCTTGAGATTAATTGAAAATGCAAAAGACAATAATCTACTCAACTTAAAAAAATATTTCTGAAACCCAGCATTAGAAAAAAGGTGATAAAACCACTGATTACAATTAACAGGGACCAGTAAGTTGTTCTTCCATCCCAAAATTTCCATATCCTTTCCCCTATCTTTTCTTTAAATTCTTTGTAGGTAAATTTAGTTAAAACCCCCATGGAAACAAGAAATACCATTATACCAAAAATGTAAATTATTTTCATTTTTTTATCGATGGTTTTTGATTATGGATTTCATCTTAGTTTATAAAAAACCTCCTTTACACCGCAAAATATTCTTCCAAATCCTTTAGTGTAGTTTCGCTTCTCATTAAATCCTGAATAACATCTCCTTTTTCCAATACAACTATACGTTCACATACTTCAGTAACATGATTGAGATCGTGGCTGGAAACTAATAGGGTACAATTATATTCTTCCTTAAAATTTTTCATCTGGTTTTTCAACCTGATTTGGGTAGTAGGATCAAGGTTGGCAAAAGGCTCATCCAGAATTAATATCTCTGGTTGGATTAACATGGCAGCAGCAATTCCCACTTTTTTCTGGTTTCCCTTAGATAAATCACGTACAAACTTTTTAGATCCTCTAATTTCCCCATTAAATAAATCTTCGAATTTACTGAGGCGTCCATCCACTTCTGCTTTATTGAGTTTATGTAAATTTCCTATAAATTCGAAATATTCATCAGGCGTTAAAAAATCAATCAGAAAGCCTTCATCCAAGTATGAACCGGTAAATTTTTTCCAATTGTTATTGCCTTTCACTATTTCCTCCTTTATTAAAATCTCTCCGGAAGAAGGCCTGATTAAGTCAAGTATCATTCGGAAAAAAGTAGTTTTCCCGGCTCCATTGTTCCCAACCAGTCCAAAGCTTTCCCCTTGTTTAATTTCCAGAGAAGGTATATTTACGGCCAAAATGCCATTATATTTTTTTGATAAATCTTTTACTGAAATCATTTTAATCAGTGTTTTTGAATTGAAAATTTAACGTTTTGAATATTTATTTCTGGCGAAAACCTGAAGCGATTTTGTGTTTTTCAGCTACAAACCTTTTGGCTATTATACTTATCCAGAATTTGTAGAAAAAGCTGCTGATTAAGCCAATCGACCCTATTATTGCCAAACCGTAGTATGGAATATCCATCAAATCAAAAGGCAGAAAGAATATCATTGGTAAAATCAGGCAGGGTATCATTAATATAAACTGGGAAATGCCCACACCCTGCCAGTTCATGGCTCCACCTTTGGACAGCTCTATTGCTTTGTTGTTGTAAGTAGAAAAGTATAATACAACAAAAACATTTACACCAATATTGAATAAAAACATCGCCAGATTAATAGCCACTACTTTCCATCCAAAAAACACATAAGGTAAACTAAAAATAAAAGAAATGAATGAAATGGGAACTAGCAGCCAGAATTTTGCCTGATAGTATTTATTCGGATCAATATTATTAGTAAGAATACCATCGAAATAATTGCTTTCCCAACCCAGAATAAACTGTCCATAGTTGAAAATAAATAACCCTGTAATGAAGGTACCAACAAAAAACAACATGTAATACCCTTCGATATAGATTTCCTGCGGATAAAATATCAGTCCGTAAAACAGGAAGAACAACGTCATCCAGGCAACTGTTCTGGGACGTTTATTCCTAAGGATGAGTTTAATATCCAACAAAATAAATTGTCCTATTTCCCCAAATCTATCAAAATATTTGAGCCCGGCTATATTGCCAACTTCCTTATTTTTCTTAGTACTGATTTCATCCAGGTAAGTATGATCCAGAATGAACTGATAATTCAGGTAATAAAAGAAACCTAACAAAGCCATTACTACCAAAAGTGGTACTGGACTAATTAAGGCATAATTGAAAACCCTTGTTGAAATATTTGAAAGAGATATTATTTCAAAGTAGTCCAATAAAGTCACTGAGGCAATTCCCAAAACAAAAATCACTACATAGCTTAACTTTTTGGTCATTTGCCGCTTTACATAGACGATCAGGTAGTTATTAGTAAAACCCAGAAAGATCAGGGTAAACAGCCAAATTTCTGCCTGGGTTACACCATATTGAGGGATTAATACTTTTATCGAGAATGGGATAAAAATGAGCCAGGGGAAAAAATTGAGTAGGTTAAAAATTGATTTCCCTAACAGATAATTAATGATTTTTGATCTTCTGATTGGTAAATGAAGATAAGGCTGTATGGTCATTACCGGCAATTCCTGCAATTGAAATCGCATGAAAAGATCAACCATTGCATAGTAGAGAATGAATCCATTGAATACCTCAACAGGGTTTTCATCTGGAAAAAATTCTTCAAGAGCTTTATCTATAAAAATGCCTAGAATTAGGAAATTGAGTAGGAAGTAAAAAATAAAGAACCCAAGAATAATATTTATCGCCAGATTTTTCTGCCAAAAAGTTGATCTTTTGGTTTCCTTCCATTTATGAGAAATAAATTGACTAATCATTAAATACCTTTTGAAGTGAATATTTTAGTATTATTTAGTAAGTATTCAAAGCCTTAGTATTATTACAAAAAAGGATAAAAAAAGAGGTTTAACTTTAAAATTAAACCTCTTTAATATTTGACTATCTAAACTCTAAGCAGATTCCAATTCTGCAAGGCATTCTTTTAATGATTTGAGATGAACTCCGTATAGTTTGTGGATATAAATCTTTGTAAAAAAGAAAAAGAATACAAAAACTAGCACTGCAGCTAGAATGAAAAAGATTAAGTATTCATCCACTTGCATTATGGTGGGAGTAGAGCTTTCATTTTCCCCTTCTGACTCCACCTGGAAAATATTATAACTGAATAACATCCCAACAAAAAAACCTATTGGTGCTAAAATAGCATTGGAATAAAAATATATTTTAATAAATGAATTCAGGGAACTGATACTTTTCTTAAGGCTTTCTGAAAGGTTTTCAGCTCCATAATCCAGGCTATTTATAGCTTTATATTGGTAAATAAAGAATCCTGAAAATACCACACAAACGCCCAACATCATCAAACTAAAATCGAACAGAAAGTGATTTTCCGGATATTGATTTATCACAAAAAGAAATATCACAGAGCACAAAAAAAGCAAGCTAAACTCAAAAAGCAGGCTTTTATTAATTTTAGAAATAATTGATTCTGGTTGTTGGGAAAGCATTATATGTACTTGTGCTTCCGCTACCTCATTTTCGTGGACCAACTCACTGGTATAATCAGTCCAAGTCGTTTTTAATTCATCTAAGTTCATTGTACATTGGTTTTAAAATCCGCTGTAATTTTGATTTAATCCTATTGATTTTCACCCCTACATTGGTTTTTGTAATGCCCGTAATCTGGGCAATTTCTTCATAGCTGTGTTCTTCCAGATAAAGCATTATAATAGCCTTTTCCACTTTGGATAAAAGCCCAATTGCCTTATACAAATATTTTAATTTTTCTTCTTTATCTTCATTTGGTTTTGAAATTGGAATCTGGAAAATTCTTTCATTTATACTTTCTTTATCTTTTCTTTTATTTTCCTTCCTAAAGCTGGAAATGGCTGTATTAAGAGCCACCCGATACATCCAGGTAGATACCATAGCATCTCCTCTGAAGGAAGGGAAAGACCGCCACAATTGGCTGATTATTTCTTGAAAAAGGTCTTTTCTTTCCTCAGGATGATGGCAATACATCCCACACACCTTATGGATGATTCCCTGGTGTTTGGTAATTACCGATGTAAACTTTTGTTCTAATTGAGGAGGTGTCACAGCTTAAACAGAAAATTTAGTATGTAAATATGCCAGATTTTTAGTGCAACTAGAACGAATTTTACGAGGTATTTCAGCAGGCTAACAAACTGAATTTCAACGCCCAACTAATCTTGATCTGTGGCACTAGTCTTTTTGAATTTGGTTTGTCGCAAGTACCTAAAAAAAATTACATTCTTTTTTAAAAAAATTATCCACAACCTAATAATTTGTCAAAATCATTGGAAAAATCGGTGATACTGGCTTTGGTTTCGGACTTAATTTCCTCATCCTTCATTACCATATTTAAAGCTTTCTCTTCATTTTTTTCTTTATCTCGTCTTCGCTTTGATTTTCTGTTTTTCATTTTTATAAGATTAGTTTAAGTAATAATTCAAAATTAACCATGTATTATTTTGCCGTAAAAGACTGATAGAGAGATTACTCTTTCTCGGAAATAATAGAACCTGGTGTGGAGCACTGGTGCTTAATTATTTCGGAATAAGGATATCTTGAAACAGCTTTTTATTTTAAATCATTCTTAGCTACCTTCAAACTACCATTTTCCCCAGTTTATGCTTTTAAAAAAATTATCTGACCTAAGTTCTAACCAACAAAAACACCTTTACATTTTTGGAGTATTGGTGGGTAGTTATTTAATCATCCACCTATTATTCTTGCTTTGGAAAAACACTTTTTATCAAAATCCCTGGCAATTGGTTCCTGACCAAACGCTTGTAGTATTGGAATCGGAGAACTTTCCCAGGCTGATTGCTAAAATAAACCAGGATAAAAATTACGAAAATAAGTTGGTAATTGGCGATGTAAAAAAACAAATACAACATTTAGATAGTTTAATACAACACTTTCCCATTCTAAAGGAGGAATTCGAAAACGAATCCTTTTTAATCTCATTCCATCAGGTTCATAAAAAAAAGATTGACTACGTTTTCTATCTTCCCATTCCAGCTGAAGATTCCATTTTCTCCGAATTCCTTTCTCCCTATTTTATTTCTAAAAAAAAGTTTGAAAGAAATTATAAAGACAATAGGATTTCAGAATTCAGAAACCAAAATGGTGAGATTGAATTAGCCACCACTAGATTTAAAAATTACGTTGTTCTCAGTTCTTCCTCCTTATTAATTGACGAAATCATAAGAGAAGAAGATGGGGGGAGAAGTAAAAAAGTGTTTTCTAAATTTAAAAGAAAAGCTTTTGAACCAGATGAAAACGCTGATTTCACTCTTTACTTCCACATTGAAGGTTTAACTCAATTATTAACAATACTTCGTCAAGATAGATTAATACCCATTCTCAGCCCACTTTTTCATTCTCAGGATATTGCTGGTATTAATTTTCAATTAGAACCTGATAAAGTGAAAGTGTCCGGGATTCTTTCCACTCAATTTTCAAAAGAAAAAAGCCTTTTTCAGTATACCAGCAATAATTTAAATCAGGCTTTTTTGCCCCTTTTTGAAAAGAACAACCCAGCCCTGGCTTTCAATTTTGGAGTTGATGATTTTGAAAAATTCCATTCCGAATTAAAGGAAAGGGAAATAGCAGTTCAATCAGAAATAAAAAATGGTAAGGGAGAACTATTGGATAAAGAGAAGTTTTTGGAAAATTTTTCCTCTGAGTTGACTTATATGGTATTACCCAGTTACCAAAAAACCACTGGTCATTCTGCTCTATTTTTAAAATTAGAAAGTAATGAAAATACTGATTTATCGAATAAGAAAATTGAGTTTATAAATGAAAACAAAGCACTGAGGCTTATTCAGAATTGGAGTATTTTTCAGAAAAAGGAAATCTTTAAATTCAATGTTCCGGATTTTCCTAGGCACCTTTTCGGTAGTTTTTTCTCTGGTTTTGGATACTCATTTTGTACCTTTTATAAGAATAATTTAGTCATTTCAAGTGATCAAAATTTTTTGCAGCGTCTGATACAATTGGAAAAATCAAAAGTGGAAAAGGATTATGTAAAACTGCAAGAAAATATTAATTGCGCCCTTTTGATTGATGTAAAATTGCTATTTAAGAAAAATCGCATTGGATTAAAAAATAATACAACTGCTCTCCCCAACTTTCTTTCTAACATCAGATTTCCAGTTGTTAAACTTTCTGGTCAGGTTTCAGCAAAAAAAGAAACGCTAGATTTTGAAGGTTTTTTTCAATTTGACGATTATCAAGAACAAACCGGAACAGGAGAGCTATTAGCTGTAGACACTATTTCTAAATTCAACAAAAAAATTATTTCCAAAGTAATTGATTATCCCTCGGGTAAGAAAAACCCCTGGCTCATTTTCCAGGACGATAGATTTAAAATCAATTTTTTAAATGATGGAGTAAACAAGTGGCAAATCCCCTTATGGAGACCATTCTCCAATGAAATTTATCAATTGAATAAAAACCATTATGATTTGGGCACTGGCGCTCAATTTGCCTTTGCTTCTGGCAGTAAAGTCAACCTGGTGGATACTGCCGGGAAGTATATTCCCCCATTTCCTGTTTTTCTTCCATCCTATTTCCTGATCGATAAATTTGCCCTAATTCCCTTATCCATTCCAAATAAATATGGTTTTCTCATTTCTGATTTGTATGGAAATGTTTTTATTCTAAATCAGAATGGACAAAAACTAAAAAAATGGGCACCCAGAAAATTAAGAAATCCTCTTGGAGCAGTACCTCAAAGTATAAAATTGGAAAATAAATTAGGGATGGTTTTCTTGCTTAAAAATGGTGAATTAAATATTCTTGATCTTAATGGAAATTCCTTTCCAGGATTCCCGCTTCAGTTTAATAGTTTTATTGAAAATCCACCAATAATTACTTTAGGAAATACTTCTTCAAATTCCTTTATTCAACTTTTAACCAATACCGGGGAAATAATATTGGTTAGTCTGCAAGGTAAAATTATCTCCAGAAATCAGATTAGAAGATATTCTTCCGCTACCAGTACCAAAATTTGTATAGATAAAAATTTTGGAAAAGACTGGATTATTAATCAGCAAGATGGGAATAATCTAAATATTTTAAATAATGATGGTCAACTTTTATCCAGAATCCAATTTGAAGATAATCTGCCCAAGGTTGTAAATTTCTATAGTTTCGGGTTTATCAGATTTATTTCTGTTTTTAATAAAAAAAATGCTTCAACTGATATTTATGCACTGGATGGCAGAAAATTAAATGAACAGCCTTTTACTTCAGAAATTGAATTCATTATCCATAAGACTGGAGATGAAAATATTTTCTTTTTCTATAGATATTTAAATGGGAGGCTGGAAAAAGTTTTATTTTCGCTTTAAATGTGCTCGGAAATTTCATTAACTTTCTCCAAAAGACTATAACTAATAACTTAAATACTATGGCCTTTCACTCATTAGAGACTGACCCCGTTTACATTAACCTTCAAACCGAAATGGTGAGTATGCAGCGGTGGGTAATGGAAAATAACAAACGAATAGTAATCATTTTTGAAGGAAGAGATACTGCGGGGAAAGGTGGAGCCATTATGAGGTTTGTAAGATTTATTAATCCAAGAGGATATAGAGTGGTAGCCAAACCCAAGCCAACAGAAACTGAAAGAGGCCAATGGTATTTCCAACGATACATAAAAGAATTACCAGACCCGGGTCAAATTGTGTTTTTTGATAGAAGCTGGTACAACAGAGCTGTTGTAGAACCA
This sequence comes from Flammeovirgaceae bacterium, assembly GCA_019634305.1. Taxonomy (GTDB): domain Bacteria; phylum Bacteroidota; class Bacteroidia; order Cytophagales; family Flammeovirgaceae; genus Flexithrix. The sequence continues at coordinate 16,740 of JAHQVQ010000320.1, forward strand.
GTGATGGGATTTTGCACAAAACCTCAATATCAGGAATTTTTGGAACAAGTTGTAGCCTTAGAAAAAATGCTAATCAATGATGGGATTATACTGATAAAGTTCTGGTTTTCAATTGATGTAGAGGAGCAAAAAAATCGCCTTGAAAATAGAAAAATTGATCCATTAAAGCAGTGGAAATTAAGTACTGTGGATATGCAGGCTCAGCAGAAATGGGATGATTTTACCAAATATAAAGAAAAAATGTTTGAGAAAACCGGAACACCATTAAGCCCCTGGGTGGTGATAAAAGGGAATGACAGAGACAATGCCAGACTTGAGGCCATTAGGTATGTTTTAAATAAAATTGATTATCCGGAAAAGGGAATTACCAAAGAAAGGCTAACTCCGGATCCGGAAATTATAAATTTGCAGATCAATAAATAAAAACAAAAAGCCACTCTAATTTATCTTAGAATGGCTTTTTGTTTTTAGAGCATATTTAAATTTCAGATATTATGTTAAAATTGCCCATTTCATGAACCTCAGTTCAGTATTTTATTTTACAATAGCGCTGCTATTCAAAAATAAAATCCTTTCCTGAGAACCTTAAACTGAACAATTTTAATCACAAATTTTAATTTTAAACAAGCTCTTAGTTTAATCAATATTTATAGTTGGTTAAAATTATTTAGCACAGGTGCTTATTTCTGTACTCTTATATAAACATTGCCTTTGGAGGTAGATGCCGAAAACTCAGGCCCTCCACTATTTATTTTACCATAATTCCATTTTTCTACGGAATAGTAATTCGTGCCATTTTTCGATTTGGTAATCACTTTTGGGTCTGAATCATTCACTGTTACTGCCATATCTGTATAAATATTCCCTCTTTCAGATTTAGTTTTTATAGTAGCATTTCCTTTCTTGGGAAAAGTAAGATCAATATTTCCATTGTAGGAACTAAAGGCAGAAGGATTTTCTGAATTAACATCTGAAAAAGTAACAATGATATCTCCATGATGAGTATCTGCCAAAATTGGGCTATTCACATTTGCAAGTGTGATGGATCCATAATGGCTTTCTGCATTTATCTCCACGCCTTTTATATTATCCACTTCAATATTCCCATTTCTGTGATTTTCAAGATATAGGGCAAAATTCTTAGGCACCTGAATCTCCAAATCAATATTGGAGTAATGGGAATCTGTATCCACTTTTACTTTATTATCACTTTCAATAATATCAAGTGCATAAGCATTATTTCCCACAACTCTCATTCCTTCTGGAGGATTATCTTTAGACTTTTCCTTTTCCTCACCTTCAGAATTAGAACTATGTTGTTGTTCGAGCGCATTGGTTTTTGAAACTACAATCACTTCTTTTCCATCATGACCTGATACTTTTATAGAGCCATTGTGAATTTCTACATAAAGCTTTCCAGGCTCACCCGGCTTGCTAAGAGGTACAATTACAGATTTTTTTGAAATTTCCTGTGAAAACCCTGATAATGAAAAAAACATCAACAGGACCAATAGACTATTTATTTTTGAAATGTATTTCATCTTTTTTTTACATTAAAATTTCTAAACTTTCATTAATTTTTTCCTTTACATCTGAATCCAATTCACCCTGTTGGAGTAAATCATTAAATTCCTTTTTCAAAGATTTATCGTGCATTTCGGTAAGCACATCAATCAGGGCAATTTGAATAAGTGGTTTATTCTGATGTCTGAGTGATTCAGTTAAACCATTTCTTATTTTTTTATTGAAGGAATATCTGGTTAATGCTTCCAAAGCTGCCAGTCTTACATTAGAATTTTTATCATTATTCAATGTAAAAAACAAGGCTTCTATCACTTTGGGATCAGCATCCTCCAAATCATAAGAGATATTTACCGCCTTTATCCGCTCACTAGCTGATGGCTGTTCCAACAGTGTCAACATCATGTTTTTCCTCAATTCTTCAATTTCCATGGAAAGTTCCTGATTTTTCTCTCCACTTATAATTGTTCCAGTATTCTGATTATAGCCAATGAAAAAGCCTACAAGTAGCAAGACTGCTGCATAAGCCATTTGCTTAAAACTTATGGTAACCTGGAAGTTATTGATCCAGTTCTGGATATTGGAAATTGAAGATGAAAATAGCCCCGGAGCCTGGGCAGTATTTTCCTCCATCATTTTCTGAAAGTTTTCCTTCAATTGCATATCAGGTTTTTGGATCGAAACTTTATTAAGTTCGCCAAAAACTACTTGCATTTCATTCAGTTCTTCCTGTAGTTCCAAGTCTACTTTCAACTTACTTTGAATCTCCTTTTTAGTTTCCTCATCTAATTCATCTTTCAGATATTCAATTAGATAAGGTTTAAAATCTTTCTTTTCCATAGACTAATTATTTAGAAAGTTACCATGTATCAACATTATACCAGCATCTTATATAGTACACTCAATTCTTTAATCGCACGGTGAACTTTTACCCTTGCAGTATTTTCGGTAATGTTGAGTATTTCGGCAATTTCCTTATACCGCAATTCCTGAAATTGACTTAATACAATTATTTCCTTTTTATCCTCTGGCATTTTTCTCAGTGCCTTTTGTATGAGTAAAATTTCTTCTGACTTTTCAATTGGATCATGATTTTCAGTCAAATTAATTTCATTGATATTATCAGTATTCAGCGAGGAACTATAAATCTTATATTTTTTATAGTGGTCAATTCTCACATTTCTGGCAATCTGATAAATCCAGGTTTTAAATGAAGCTCCCTCTTTAAAGGAATGATTGTATTTTAAAATCCTGTAAAATACATTTTGAGTAAGGTCCTGACTAATTTCCTTGTCTCCAATAAATTTCAAAAAGAAATTATATATGGGAATATTAAATCTTTCGAACAACAGACTCATTTTCCCTGTGTCTCCTGATCGTACCTTCATCATTAATGCTTCATCAGAGATCATTTTCATTTTTTAATCATTTGAGAAACATTCCTGTCTTTTCTTGTGGTATGTTTCAATACTCCTTGTTGTGATTTTTTCTTCATTGTCAAAGAAATTTTTCTTTAAGCATCAGTGCTATTATTTCCGAGAAATAGTAATCTCTCTATCAGTGTTTTACTGCAAAGTAATACACGATTAATTTTGAATTACTACTTATTAGTCTGGTATACCGAGGTAAATCAAATTCATTACAAGAAAAGATTTATTTTTTAAAATTCTACAAAAAGTGAAGTGTTAGAAAACAAAAAATCCCATCCTTAATCGAATAAGAATGGGATTTGGGTTCCTTTGAACCACTTGAATTTTTTAAATTACTCTATATATTAATGTCTCATTTGACAAACCTTACAATATTTCTGTTTTCCTCTGGGCCTTTTTTTCGGAGGTTTTTTATGCCCAAAATACATAGGATCAGTGTATTGAGGTTTTTGTTTCATTTTTTCCTCCTTTCTAAGTTGCCTTGCAGACTTAGGAGCACTTGCGCTTGTTCGCTTTTTGTTAGAAAAAGCGTTCTTTGTGGATGATTTAAACTGCTTTTTCTGTGGATTATATCCTCTTGAGTTTGTAGCATTCCCCTGATTCTGACTTGTTTGGCTTTTTTGTTTAGCACAACCAATAAAGCTAAAAAGAATTAATATAATTGAAATCTTTTTTAAGAAATCCATATTAAGGTGAATTTGATTTACCGTATTTATTTTATGAGTAAAAATACTTCTTCTTATATGTTGGTTATTATTTAATCAGATTGATAGGATTAAAAAATTAGCAGAAATCAATGACAATATAATATTGGTAACAAAAAAATTTAAAATGTAAGTTCAATTTTCTATTTCCCAATTCATACAAAAGTAACCTGTTTGCAATAAATTTTGCTATTTGCAAACAGGTTACTAAAAACATGCCCATTATATAAACTATAAATAAAATTGAGTGTATAACAAACCAGGTGTTTAGCAAAAAAGGCGAGTTGGAGAAAAAATCTCCATAAATTAGTATGTCCAACCAAACTAAAACCTCGCCATGGATTTAAAGGAACAAAAAAGTGATGAAATACACAAAGAAA
>JAHQVQ010000321.1 GCA_019634305.1 Flammeovirgaceae bacterium
AGATTGCTTTTATCAAAAATGGGGAAACCATTGATGCTGAAACTGGGGAGCCATACATTACCATGGAAGATAGCCTAAAGATTGGGTTAAAATCCAAATCCACAAGTGTCACCTTTTACTACGAAGTGCAGGATGAAAACTTGAGTGAGGTAAACTATGAAACTTCGGATGGGGAAATGCTATCTTCCGATATGTTGGAAAATACAACTGATCAGTATCAGGCAGTTTATCGTCCAGGTAGAGCTGGGAAAAATGAAGTAAAGATCATAGCCAAAGATGAATTCGGGGCTACTTCTACTATTATCCTTAGCGTGATTGTCTATGAAAATTTACCACCTGTGGCCATGTATTCCTATACCAAAAAAGGCATTATCAGGCCAGGTCATTTTGAGTTTTCCGGAGCACTTTCTTACGATCAGGATGAAAAGTATGGAGGTGCTATTATCAATTACCAATTTGAAATTGATGGCGTGGAAATTCCTAGTCCGGAACCCATAGTAGAATACATTTTCCAGGAAAAAGGACAGCATGAGATTAAGCTTAAGGTACAGGACAATGATGGGGAATGGAGTGAAGAATTAAGAGAATTGATTACGATAGAATTTTGAAATTATTACTTTATGATTGGAGAGGAGAAGTTGGAAAAACCTACCCCTAACCCCTTCCAGAAGGGGAAAAATCATTTCCCCCCTCAATTGAGGGGGCCAGGGAGAGGAAAAAGCAGTAAGCCAGAAACCAACATTAAAACCCAGAAAAAAGTAAACCAAAAACAAATGAAAAACATACTCATCACCATCATTCTATTATTAGGAAGTTTATCCTATAGCTATGCCCAACAAAAAAATCCGAACAAAAGACCTAAACAGGTAAAATTCAAGCCTCAAAAAGCGACCTTAAATGATAATGAGCTAAAAGTGGAACATTTACCCGGAGAAAACGGAGTAGATTTTTTCGTTTACAAAGGAGAAAAAACCACCATGATAGGAGGGGGGTACATCCATTATATATTAAAAGGATTTGCCCTGAAAGCACAAGTGGCCTACGAAAAAGGCTCACCATTTCAAATCCCATATGAAGCCTACTATGTGAAGATAGTACCTCATTACAATTTGGTCAATATCAAATCCAGCTTCCATTTAAACCTCAATGCCGGAGGCGTAATGGCATATGACCTTTATTCCGCCTACGAACCCTTGGATGAAAAGCTCAATTTTGGGGTTTTGATAGGCATTGAGCTGGAATATGCAATAGGAAAAGTAGCCATTTTAGCAAGCCTGGAACAACAATATGTACAAACCGCCAGACTATTTGGAGGAGGAGGATTGCGGTATTTTTTTTAATGCTGAAGTAGAAAACAAGGCCATTGCTCAAAAACCAAATATTTTGTATCATTGGGTAAGATGAAGGAAGCAATCAAAAAATATTTGGACGAAACGATGGTCTTTGTAGAAGGTGGGGATTTTATGATGGGTAGTGAAAAATCTATACATAAGGTTGAATTATCAAGTTTTGAGATCAATAAATATCCTGTAACACAGGAATTATATGAATGGGTGATGGAGAAGAATCCATCTTATTTTAAAGGAAAAGAAAGACCAGTAGAGCAGGTAGATTGGTATGATGCCATAGAGTTTTGTAATGCACTGAGTGAGCTGATGGGGATTGAAAAATCCTATTATAGCATTGATAAGGAAAAGCAGGATCTTAATAATAAAAGAGAAAGTGATCCAAAAAAATGGTTAGTAGAAATTAATGAAGGATCAAAAGGATATAGGCTACTTACAGAAGCAGAGTGGGAATATGCAGTAAGAGGAGGCCAGAAAGGGAAGAACGATAAATTTGAATATGCTGGAGATAAAGATTTAAATAAAGTAGGGTGGTATGATAAAAATAGTCACGAGGAAAGTAAAGAAGTTGGTTTGAAAGCACCAAATCAATTGGGCTTATATGACATGAGTGGGAATGTAAGGGAATGGTGTTGGGATTGGTATGGTGGATATAAGGAAGAAACAGAAAAGAATCCGAGAGGGGCTGAAAGTGGCAAATGGAGAGTGGTTCGTGGGGGCTCCTGGAGCAGTTACGCTTACGGTAGCCGGGTGGCTCTTCGTGACCTTATCGATCCTGTTGACAGGATCTATTTTATCGGGTTTCGGATCTCCAGGGCCGTATGATTTGAGGGCTTTTACCCTGTGGGTGAGGATTGCAGGGGAGCCTTACCCTTTTTCGGCTGTGCCGAATTCAAAACCATAATTGCCACAAATCCAAATATTTTGTATCATTGAGTAAGATGAAGGCAAAAATCAAAAAATATTTGGAAGAGACCATGGTCTTTGTGGAAGGTGGGGAGTTTTTGATGGGTAGTAATAAATATGATAGTGAAAAGCCAATCCATAAAGTTGAATTATCCAGTTTTGAAATATGTAAGTATCCAGTAACTCAGGAATTGTATGAATGGGTGACGGGAGAGAATCCATCTCATTTTAAAGGAAAACAAAGGCCGGTAGAGCAGGTAGATTGGTATGATGCAGTAGAGTTTTGCAATGTGTTGAGTGAAAAATTAGGATTAGAAGTATATTACAGAATAAATAAAGAAAAGAAAGATCAAAATAATCCGAATGAGTTTGAACAAAAAAAATGGTTGGTTGAAATAAATGGGAATTCAAAAGGGTATCGTTTACCTTCAGAAGCAGAATGGGAATTTTCCTCTAAAGGAGGAACAAAATTAAATGATAAATTTAAATTCTCAGGAGGTAACAAATTGAATGAATTAGGATGGTATAGTAATAATAGCCATAATGAAACTAAGGAGGTGGGGTTAAAAAAACCTAATAAATTGGGGTTATATGATATGAGTGGAAATATTTGGGAATGGTGTTGGGATTGGTATGATGAAGATTATTATTACAGTCCTCAAACTAACCCTTTAGGATCAGTTATTGGAAGTAGTCGTATTATTCGTGGAGGAGCTTGGGGGGATGGGGTAAATTCTTGCAGAGTAACTTATCGTGGTGAATATGTGCCGATGGTTCAGTTTTTTGATCAAGGTTTTCGACTTTCAAGGACAGTATAAATTGAAGACTTTTTCCAAGAAGTTGAGGAATGCAGAGATGCTTTACCCTTTTCAAACTGTGCTGAAATTTTCAAATTGATTTATACCAGCAAGAAATTTTCCATATATGTAATTACAAAATAGAAATAACAAACTACCAGTGCATTTTATTCCAATTTTTTCTATTTTACAAACACTTTTTAAACTTACAAAAAATGGAATATGAGTAAGATCCATTCTCGAATAGATGAAAGCAGTAAAGATCTGGACAATAGTGCGCTAAAAAAGATCTTTGAAAGGGCACGTGATGAAAAAACGGAATACCTGGATTTAAGCAAAAATCAATTTACAGAAATAAACATCCCTTTTGCTTTACCACATCTAAAGGTTTTAGACCTGAGTTATAACAAAGCGGAATTAACAAAAATCACGATTCCTGAAGGTTTTGATAATTTGAAATACCTATGGATTTACCAGAGTAATCTAAAAGAGATTGAAATAAAGGGAGCTATGCCAATGCTGGATACCCTGCATTTGGCTGAGAATAAGTTGGAATCAATTGCCTTGGAGGAAGGATTTGGGGAGTTGGTAACATTGTACCTTCAAAAAAATCAACTAAAGGAATTTCCTATCCACTTATTGGATGAGCTACCGAAAATTGAATTTTTAAGTCTACAGGAGAATCCTATCCATAATATACCTTCAGAGATAACCAGCAAGGAAGGAAATGTTCTTGGGGATGTTCAGACGTATTTGCATAGTATTATTGGGAAGAAGACGGATTATCTGAATCAGGCAAAATTGATTTTAATTGGTAATGGAAAGGTTGGGAAAAGTTCTATCAAAATAAAACTCTTAGATGAAAATGCTCCTCTTCCAAAGGAAGATGAAAGAACTCCAGGACTTGATATTGCGATGTACACTATCAAAGACCTTGATCCTGCTATTTCAAGTTTGGAAGAACCAATTGATTTCGATTTGTCTATTTGGGATTTTGGTGGTCAGGGGAAATATAGAGAGGTTCAACAATTTTTTTGCAGCCCAAAATCACTTTATCTATTTGTAACTTCTTTAGATGATAAAATAGATAAAGAAGATTATATCGGGTTTGAATATTGGCTTTCAATGGCAAGAGCTTATGGATATGATAAAACAAATAATAAAAAGAGTCCGGTAATACATGTACTAAATAAAATTGACCTATTAGCTTATAAAGGAGGGGGAGGGGTAGATTACAACCCCTTTGAAAGGCAGGAACAATTTTCTGAAATTAATGAGTTCGTACGAATAAGTTGTGATACTTTAGAAAACTTTCCTGTTCTTAAAAAAGCAATTGAAAAATCTTTACCTAAAATAGAAAGAACTGTATTTGAAAATGAATACAATAATGATTGGTTTAAAGTTAAAAAAGAACTGGAAGAGTTAGATGAAAATCATATTAGCAGACAACAGTATGAGGATATTTGTAAAAAACATGGGCTTGATAAAAAAGAGACTGATCTGTGGTTGGATATTCTGGACCGAATTGGGTTCCTTATATATTTTCGAGAAAATCCTACATTAAAGGATTTTATTGTACTCAAACCACTTTGGATAAAAGAGGCTATTTATTTGGTTTTGGATTTTGGATTAATTCAGAATGGAGAATTAAAGCCTGAGTATTTCAATTACATTTGGGAGGAATACTCACCAGAAGAACATCAAAATTTATTGGATTTAATGTTGGCCTATAAATTTTGTTATAAACAGGAGAATCAATTTGGAGAACCAACCTATATTGTTCCTGGATTATTATGGAAAATAGAACCGAAAAATTTGCCTAAAGAGGAGGATTATCAATTTGATATTTGTTTTGAATATGCACCATTTATTCCTGCAGGTACTGTAAATAAATTGATGGTAGATTTGAATGAAAATATTTACCAGAATCTGAAGTGGAAAAATAGTTGTATTCTATTTCTTAATATAGAAAATCAATTAACACTTGCTGAAGTTAAAGAAGATTGGGAAAATAAGGTGATCCATGTAAAACTAGGGGGAAATAATGTGGCGGAATTATATGAGCTTATCCATTCACAACTTTTAGGCTTATTGGATGAAATAAAGTCTACCAAACTAATTGACAATTTGGGGCTTACTAAAAAGGTGAAAATTGGTAAAAAATATTATGACAAAGAAGAAGTGGAAGATTTAGGGAAGGGTGGAGAATTTGGTTTTTTGTTTGGAGAAGGGGCAAGTATTCCAAGAGCAGCAATGAAATCCCAAAAACAAATGTCTAAGGAAAAAGAAAATGGTATAGGTGAAGAAGGTGAAATAAAAATTAAAGTTTTTATATCGTATAATCATAAGGATAAAAGTATTGCAAAAAAGATTAAACTAAAGCTAGAAGCTAATGGAATTAAAGTAACAATTGATTCTGTAGCAATGAATGCAGGAGAAGATATCAAAACTTTTATTGAAAATTGTGTAAGGAATAATGACATCACCTTATCTCTGGTCTCTTCAAATAGTTTGCTTTCTGCCTGGGTTGCGATGGAAAGTGTGCTTATATTAACAGGTGAAAAAATAGGGGATAAAAAATTCATTCCCTGTACAATTGACAATGAATTTTTTTCCAGAGATTTTGTGGATGATGCCTTAGATTTTGTAGAGAATGAAATTGAAGAAATTGATAAAGTGATTGAAAAAAGAAGGCTTAAAAAAAGAGGAATTGAAGATTTGCAAAATGACCTTAGCAGGTTTACTCAATTAAAAAATAAACTTCCAGAGATTGTACAGAGGTTAAAAGAATCCTTAACTATTGATATAAGTGGGGATCAGTTTAAGGAAGGGATGGAAAAAATAATTTCATCAATACAAAAAGGGACTAAGTAAGATGCTGAAAGGAGAATTGGAAGAATACCTAAACAAAACCATGATCCAGGTAGAAGGAGGGAAGTTCATGATGGGGGAAGATAAAAAAGAACACGAGGTGGTTTTAGATGATTTTCTAATAAATAAATATCCTGTTACTCAGGAATTATATGAAAGGGTAATGAGAAAAAATCCATCTTATTTTAAGGGAAAGGAAAGACCAGTTGAGCGAGTAGATTGGTATGATACCATTGAGTTTTGTAATAAGTTAAGTGATCAAATGAATATAGAAACTTATTATGATATTAATAAAGAAAAGCAAGACCCGAATAATGAAAGTGAGTTTGATTCCAAAAAGTGGTTGGTAGAAATAAATAAAAATTCAAAAGGGTATAGGCTACTTACTGAAGTAGAATGGGATTATGCAGTCATAGGAGGACAGAAATGGAAGGAAGATCATTTTGAATATGCTGGGGGAAATATATTAAATGAAGTAGGGTGGTACCGTGAAAATAGCCATCGAGAAACAAAGGCAGTAGGGTTAAAAGTACCCAATCAATTGGGATTATTCGATATGAGTGGAAATGTAGATGAATGGTGTTGGGATTGGTACAGAGATTATAAGGAAGACGCACAAAAAAATCCTAGAGGTGTTGAAAGTGGGGATTCTAGAGTAGTTCGAGGGGGTTCCTGGAGCAGTGGTTATGAGGTTAGTCGTGTGGCAGTTCGTGACGGTCTCAATCCAACTGGCAAGCTCATTAGTATCGGATTTCGGATCTCCATGGCTGTATGATTTTCGCAAAAAAAATTTCGAGAATTTACTCCATTTCAACATCAATTTTACCCCCAATAAATCGGTTTAAAAAAAGTAGGATAAAGATATATTTGTTCTTCCGTGAACCATACATTTTCAGCCAGTTTCAATACCCCATCTTTTAAGGAATGTTTATGGTTTTTCTTTCCATAAGGAAAGGATTGTATGATTTCCACTGATTTTATGGGTTGGTCCGGAAAGTAGGGGTGGATGTACAAAACCTTGGGATTAAAAACCCTGTCATAGGGTTTGGTGATGGGTTTTCTTTTATAACCATAATCAAATCTGCAAAAATAAATGTAGGCCTCCTCTTCATTTTTTCGGTAAAAATGGGAGCCATTTCTGGGGGAGTATCCTGCCTCCAGTAGGCTCGCTAGTGTTCTCATTTTTTATTAATAATTGGTTGAATAAAAAGCCAATTATGCGCCTTGCTGGTTGAAATCTAATTTATGCTACTGCTTCCCTCTATCCAGTTTTTGCTGGAAATAAGGCAAATACTCCTTTCGGAGGTCAAGCAATTTCACAATAAACTCATCATAAGTAATCTGGCGGTTATCATACTCAGAAGCAATCAGGTTCCTATCCCGATGCCACCGTTTTTCCACTTCCTGAAAAGAGAATGAAGATTGATCTGAATTTTCTAGCTGCGACATAATCATTTAAATTTTAGTTGAACAAATGATAGTAGATTATGGAGCCTTTGTGTGAGTGGTAAAGCAAAATTAGGCTATAATCCTCAAATAAAAAAAAGGAAGGGTTTCCCCTTCCAAAAGGTTTAAGCCAGGATGTAATCCACAGCCTTTTGTGCCTGAGCAGCTGCTTCAAATAAGTCGTTGGAGATTGGTCCGGAATTGATGCTATGCAATCTCAATTTTATTGAATTGTCAGATTAAGATTTAATACAATTCTTGGATTTCCTTCAGAAGAAAGTAATATACCAATAAATAGTGAGTGAATTTTTAAAATTCTTTCCTAACTTTAATAGGAGTATAGAACGGGCATTTTATCAAAATCTTTTTACTTATTATCTGACTTCATTTATCCATCTTATTTACACCTAAAAATGATAAAAATTAAAAAGAATAAACGCTGGAAAAATACCATAAAAAATGCCAATCGGAAAATTCCATCTTATGCTATCCCAAAGTCCATTGATGAAATTGCTATTGTAATAAAAAAGGCAGAATCAGAAAACAAGAGAATAAAAGCAATAGGATCAGGTCATTCCTTTTCTGATGTAGCACTTCCAAAAGATTACCTAGTTGATCTGAAAAAGATAAACAAGGTTTTGAAATTGCCTTCCTTTCTTAAAGATACAAATCAATTATTGGTTCATGTAGAAGCAGGAATGACTATCCAAAAATTCAACAGGAAAATGGATAAAAAGAAGAAGCTTTGCATTACCAACATGGGAGGAATAGATGAACAAACTTTAGCTGGGGCTATATCAACAGGAACTCATGGTACAGGAATAGACCTACCTTCTCTTCCAGGACTGGTTCGTTCTATTTTGTTGGTGACCAGAGGCGGCAAAAAGTTGAGAATAGAACCAAAAAATGGTATTTCTGATCCTGATAAACATGATGAGAAGGATGTGGAATTGAAGCAAAATGATCAGTTTTTTTACAGTGCTTTAGTGAATTTAGGTTGTTTCGGAATAGTGTATTCCTACATTCTGGGGATGGAAAAAATGTACTATTTAAAGGAGAGTAAGGAGTGTTTTAAATGGAAAGATATAAAACCCAAATTAGAAGATGGGAGTTTATTTTTTGAAGAAGATGGCAAAACGCCTATAAGGGGAGTAATGGTTCAGGTGAATCCTTATAAAAACGAAGAAAAAGGAGATAACACAGTTATTGTGGTAAAACACAGGTTATTAAAACAAAAACCCAAAAGGAACCTGAATGATCGTAAAAGAAACTGGTTGATTACCATTTTTGGTAACCCGACTCTAGCCACACTTTCTATAATATTTATTAGGAAAAAGCTGATAAATAAACCAGAAAAATTACCGCGTATATTAGCTCAATCCCTAAGGTCTTTGAAAGACTCAAGCTATGAAAACAAAGGTTACAAGGTGCTTTATCAAGGGATTGAATATGTTAAAGTAAGGGCATATGATAGTGAATTTGCCTTTGATATTTCCGATAATAAAAATGATTATATCGTTGCCATCGAGAAAATGTTCGAAAAAGCAGAAAATAATAGGCAAAAAGGATTGTATCAAAGCTCTCCAATGGGAATAAGATTTGTGGATAAATCTTCGGTTTATCTTTCCCCTGAATATGGGAAGAAGGTAGCGTATATTGATGTTCCCTTTGTATTAGGAACCCCCGGTTCTGATGATTTTTTAATGGAGTATCAGAAAATTATGATCAAAGAAGGCGGTATTCCACATTGGGGGAAAATGAATACA
>JAHQVQ010000322.1 GCA_019634305.1 Flammeovirgaceae bacterium
AAATAGATGATTGGAAATCTATACTTCAAAGTAGAAGTGAATATGACCAACGATCAATAGATGATTATCATCAAATATTCGCTGTATTTATTTCGTTGTTTATTTTTATTATTGCTTTTATTAGAATTTTTTATACCATCAATTCCCAGGGGAAGGAGAAAAAAGTGACCTTACCCGGATATAATTTAAGTTATAATAGTACGCTTTCTTTTGCTGCGAATAGTATTGTCTGGGCAGATATAGAATATGATATCAGATGGGGAAATTTAGATTACTCTGTAGTAAAAATTCATGATTTAAACACTGGAAAAACCAGACAACTTACCCAAAAGACTAAGTATTTTGCTCCTGCTTTATCTCCGGATGCTACAAAAATAATTGTTGCAGAAGCAAAAAATAGTGGAGAATATGCTTTGGTAATATTAGATGCCAACACCGGTGAAACCCTTCAAAAGTTGACCAACCCTGAAAAGCTTTTCTTTTCTTTGCCCAAGTGGACTAAAGATGGGAGCTCTATATTAACAGTTGCTCAAAGAGGACATCAACAGGCAATAGTGTTGGTAGATGCCAAGAATGGCGAAATGGAAGAACTGACAAAGTTTGGTAATCACCAGGTTTCTTATCCTTTTGATGGTGGGGAATACGTATATTTTTCAGCCGCTTATTCCGGGATAAACAATATATATGCTGTCCATAAGACTTCAAAGGAATTATTTCAGGTAACCAGTAGTAAAATTGGTGCATTCCAGCCTGCTTTATCTCCAGATGGATCAAAAATGGCTTTTGCAGAGTATTCCGCAGATGGGCATGACATTAAGGAAATGAATTTAGGGAAATCAGCTTTTGTCAGCCTGAAAAGTATTCCAGAAAGTTCATTAGATTTCTTTGAAGCAGCAAAAGAACAGGAGGGTGGAAGTATTATTGATAAAATTCCGGGAGAAACATTTGAAGTAAAAAAATACAAAAAGACTACAGGTTTATTAAGCCCACATAGTATTCAGTTTTTTCCCAACCATCCAAGTTATAAGGCAGAAGTTCAATTTGAAAATAAATTTCAAACCTTTTCTGGTGCTGTGGGCTATCATTATAATGCTAATGAAAAAGCAGGCGGGTTTTATATGGATGCATTGTATGCCCAGTTTTTTCCCGTGATTAATGGAAGCATTGGGATTCAGAATAGTAGATCGAGAACTACTCCAGTAGCTTTTCAAAACAATCAAAATCTGCCTAATATTGGGTTTTATTCAAAAAAATGGCTAGAGGATGATTACCGGATTGGTTTTTTTGTTCCTCTTAACTTATCTGATGGAAATTATTTCTCAAACTTAAGGATAGGAGCCTCTTATCATTTCCTTAATGTAAATTATGAGGAAACAGACTTCTTTTTTAATCCATCACAACAGCAGAGAAATGGACCAATAAACGTGATGGATTTTAGAGTAAGGTTTTCAAGACAACAAAGCAGAGCTGTTCAATTTATCAATTCCAGGTTTGCCCAAGTTTTGGAATTCAATTATTTATCTACTTTTAAAACTAATAGAAATAAAGGAAATCAATTTACCACCACGGCTACCTTGTTTTTCCCTGGAATATGGAAAAACCATAGCTTTTCTATGGAAGGAAGTTTCCAAAACGAAGGTTTTACAGATACTTATCAATTTCGCGACATCTTTAGATATGCAAGGGGCTATAACGGTATTCCTCATGACGATATTTTTAGAGGCTCAATAAATTATGCCCTTCCATTATTTTATCCTGATGTAGCTTTAGGACCAATTGCATTTGTGAAGCGAGTAAAACTCAACTTGTTTTATGATTATTCAAAGGCATGTTATAATAAATTTAAGGGGATTGAAGTTTCAAGTACTCCTGAGGTGAAGGATCATATTTATTCCTTACCTACCGAAATATACAAATCAGCAGGAGCCGAATTATCATTTGATTTCAGAGCCCTGAGATTAATTGATTTAGATTTAGGAGTACGCTACAGTTACCTTTTCGATACTTCCAATGTGTTTAGTGCAGGTTTGGAAAAGCATCAGTTTGATTTCCTGATTTTAAGAATTGGTGGTTGATCAGAAATATTCCACTATCAATTTGTTCTATAAGAGTTTATAAAATTATATTTGATTAAATTTTCGTTCTCAATAATTTTAAAAAACTCCTTTAGATAGGTGCTGCATTCTTTTTTGTTTCTATCTGATAAAGGTTCAAATTCATTGATTAAGCTGAAAATTTCTTGCCTATTTCCCAGGAATGGAATCATAGTTTTCTCGAACTCTTCTTGAGTTCTGCAACAGCCTCTGAAATTTCTAATCTTCACGTTTTCGATTCCTAGTTCGGGATCAGGAATAGCATAAGTGGTATTTACAAACCCTGAATGAAATAATAAGGTATGGCTATTGGAGCTAGTTCATGCGGGTTTTTAGATTTGATTAACTTAACAATGTGAAGTCCGGGAATTGACCAGTCTATATTTCCGATCATAAATTGAAAACAGCAAGTAAATTGGCCATTTCTTTGTTCTGTCCGGGTGGATTTTGACCGTTTCTATTTCTAAAGCATTTTCAATAGTAGTATCCTCGTTTAGGTAAAGTGTGAATTTGGCAGGATGGTAATTATTCTTATACTTTGTTTTTAATAATTCTTTGACATCCATTTCAATAGAAATTCTTAAAGGATCATCCTTGGCAAATAACCTTCTTGTTGGACTTTCAGAAGTCTGGGCAATTCCCAATTGGGTAAAAGAGAACCATATGAAAATGTGAATTTATTTTATTTCCATTCCTAACCTAAATATAATGATCATTCTATATTCTTTAAAAACAAAAAAGGCTTCCAAAATAGAAGCCCTTGATAAAAATGAATTTTCCAATTTATTCTACCACTTCAACTCCCTTCCAAAATGCAACATGATCTTTTATGGCACTGGCAGCTTCAGAAGGTTCTGGGTAAAACCATGCCGCATCATTATTTTGTTCTCCTTCCACTTCAAGGGTATAATAGGAAGCAATTCCCTTCCACGGACAATTGGTGTGGGTTTCACTTTGCTTTAAAAATTCCTTATTTACAGTTTCAATAGGAAAATAATGATTACCCTCAATCCGTACAGTTTTATCACTTTCGGCAATAACTTGGTTGTTCCAAATCGCTTTCATTTTTTTAGGTTTTTATAACAACTTAGCATGTACTTTCCTCCTGCTTTGTTGTAGTGTGTTGAAATTTGATTTTTATATATTTCAGCAACCTAACATGCTCCATTTAGATTTGGTTCAAGAAAAAAGCCATTCGCTTATGAGGCAAATGGCTTTTGGTAATTTTTAGCTTACACCTATTAAGGATGTTCTTCCATCCATTTTATGTAAGTGGCCAAATCCTTATCTCCTCTACCTGATAAATTCACTACCACTACTTCCTCAGGTTTGGCGTTGAGTTTTTCCAGGTAAGCCAGTGCATGAGAAGATTCAATAGCAGGAATAATTCCTTCTAACCTGCTCAATTGTAAGCCTGCTTCCATGGCCTCTACATCAGTAATAGGATAATACTTCCCCCTTCCTGAGGAAAACAAATAGGCATGAACGGGTCCAATTCCTGGATAATCTAAACCTGCTGAAATAGAATATGGTTCAACTACTTGCCCATCTGGGGTTTGCATTACCAATGATCTACTTCCGTGTAAGACTCCCTCCTTACCCAATAAAGTAGTAGCTGCAGATTCTCCAGTATCAACACCTTTACCTGCGGCTTCCAAACCAATTAATTTTACCTCTGAGTTTTCAGCAAAATGGTAAAAGGCTCCTGCTGCATTACTTCCACCACCAACGCAGGCCAAAACATAATCAGGGTTTTCCTTACCGGTTTTTTCTATCAGCTGTTTTTTGATTTCTTCACTTATTACCGACTGAAATCTTGCTACCATATCAGGATATGGATGTGGACCTACAACAGAACCAATTACATAGTAAGTATCAACAGGATTGTTAATCCAGTCTCTCATAGCATCGTTGGTGGCATCCTTCAAAGTCTGACTTCCGCTTACTGCTTCAATTACTTTAGCGCCCAACATTTTCATTCTTTCCACATTGGGTTTTTGCCTGGCTACATCTATTTTGCCCATAAAAACTTCACATTCCAGCCCCATTAATGCACAAACTGTTGCAGTGGCAACTCCGTGTTGACCTGCTCCGGTTTCTGCTATAATTCTTTTTTTACCAAGTCTTTTTGCCAAAAGAATTTGCCCAATGGTATTATTCACTTTATGTGCACCAGTGTGGCAAAGGTCTTCCCTCTTCAAATAAACATTAGTATTGTATTTTTCTGAAAGTCGGGAGGCATAATACAATGGAGTTGGTCTACCCACATAATCCTTCAATAAGGATAAAAACTCTTCCTGAAAAGAAGGAGATTCAATAATTTCAAGGTAATTGTTCTTTAACTCCTCCACATTGGGATGAAGCATTTCGGGAATATAAGCACCACCGAAATTTCCATAAAATCCACTTTCGCTTACTGCTAACATATATCTTTATTTATCGCTAATTTTTTCTGAAATTAAATTCAAATTTAACATTTTGAAGAGAAAACTATTTTTATTTGCATCTGTTTTATTAATCTAAAGTTCTGCCTACTAAGTTCCTATATAGTTTACCTTTTTGGGAATGAATTGTTTAATAGCAATATATATTCTCAATAATTTGGTTCTTGTCCCACCAGCCACAATTGATTCACAAATTTTTTAATTTTGTCAACATCCTTAAGAGCAGGAGAAATTTCAAACCTGCTATTGATATCAAGTGCAAATAATTGAGGAAGTTTAAGGTTTTTGATTATCTGAACGTGATTGAGTTCAATTCCACCACTTAGGAAAAATGGCAATTCACTTTTATAATTTTCGAGAAGATCCCAATTGAATATTACGCCATTTCCACCATAATTTTTTCCTTTTGTATCAAATAAAAAGAAATCACAATAGGTCTCATAGGGCTTCAGGATAGAAAAGTCAAAATTTTCTCCAACACTAAAAGCTTTAATAATTTCTATTTTTCCCTCAAACTTTTCTTTCAAATTTTGGCAAAAATCAGGAGATTCCGTTCCATGTAATTGAACTAAATCCAGCTGATATTTACGTATATTCTCACAAATAAAATCAAAATCCGGGTTTACAAAAACACCCACTTTTTTTATTGCTGAGGGAAGTTGATTTAAAACCTGAAAATCCATTTCCCCAATAAATCGGGGAGATCTTTCATAAAAAATAAAACCAAAATAATCGGGTTGGAAGGTGGTGATGGTTTTAATATTTTCACTATCTCGCATTCCGCATATCTTGAGTTTCAATTTTTTATCCGGAGTTCCAGCCATTTTGATTTTTATTTTTTCGAATTCAAAATTAGTAAATCTAACAAAGGCTTTAGCCAAAAGCAGTCAAAAATTATCTAGTTTTGCAGCCACTTTTAAGGACATTCTAAAGAGATATTGAATTTAGAAGCCATAAGTTGTTTGCCACTTGGAATTCAGATACTGAGAAAAGTTTCTCCTTGAAAACGGATAGCGGTTCGCTATAGATACCTTACAAAATGAGACACGAAATAGAATATAAATTAAGTCCTGAGCTGGCTTACAATAAAGAAAAACTTGACGGTTTTGTTAAAAATAAACTAGGGTTAATTCAGGAACCAGAGATAAGTATTAGGTTATTGAGACGATCGGTAGATGCCCGTTCAAGGAAAGTAAAGGTAAATGTGAAGGTGGTAGTTTTTGTGGAAGAAGCTCCAGATGATTTAATTTCCTACCGAAAGGCTTATCCAAATGTAAAAAGTGCAGAACAAGCCATAATTGTTGGTTGCGGACCAGCTGGAATGTTTGCTGCATTGAGATTATTAGAACTGGGAATTAAGCCAATAGTGCTGGAAAGAGGGAAAGATGTAAGGACGAGAAGGAGAGATTTAGCGGCAATAAATAAGGAACATATTGTAAACCCAGATTCTAATTACTGCTTTGGTGAAGGAGGAGCAGGAACTTATTCCGATGGTAAACTTTACACCCGTTCCAAAAAAAGAGGTGATTTAAGGCGGATATTGGAAATATTTGTAGCCCATGGCGCCAGTACAGAAATTTTGGTGGATGCTCATCCGCATATTGGAACAAATAAATTACCAAAGGTAGTGGCAAACATGCGAGAAAGCATTTTGGCTGCAGGAGGAGAAATTCATTTTGATACCAGAGTAGAAGATTTTATTCTGAAAAATGGAGAGATAAAAGGGGTGAAAAATCAGTATGGAGATACAATTGAAGGAATTGGGGTAATTCTGGCAACAGGACATTCTGCCAGGGATATTTTTGATCTTTTATTGAAAAAGGAAATCTACATCGAGCAAAAACCTTTTGCATTGGGTGTCAGAATAGAACACAGCCAAAGTCTGATTGATAAAATTCAATATCATTGTGATGATAGAGGGGTTTATTTACCTGCAGCACCATATTCCTTGGTTACTCAAACTCGGCTGAAAGGATTACAAAAAGGGGTGTTTTCTTTTTGTATGTGTCCGGGAGGATTCATTGTGCCCTCAGCCACTGCACCCGGAGAAGTGGTAGTGAATGGGATGTCTCCATCAAGAAGAGATTCGCAATTCGCGAATTCCGGAATTGTAGTACCTGTGGACGATGAAGAATTGAGTGCTTATAAAAAATATGGACCTCTTGGCGGAATGGTATTTCAAAAGGAAATTGAACAAAATTCATGTAATGTGGCTGGTGGTACTCAAATGGCTCCGGCTCAGAGATTGGTAGATTTTGTAGAAAATAAAGTTTCAAATAGACTTTTGGATTCTTCCTATCAGCCTGGTTTAACATCGATTTCTATGTATGAAGTTTTACCTCACTCAATTGCCCAAAGACTGCGGTTTGGTTTTAAAGATTTTGGCAAAAAAATGAGAGGTTATTTGACTAATGAAGCACAAATAGTCGCTGTGGAAAGCAGAACTTCCTCACCAGTAAAAATTCCACGAGATAAAGAGAGCCTTGAACATGTTCAGGTTGGAAGACTTTTTCCTTGTGGTGAAGGAGCAGGATATGCGGGGGGAATTGCTTCAGCT
>JAHQVQ010000030.1 GCA_019634305.1 Flammeovirgaceae bacterium
GGATGGTATAGAAAAAAATTCTTTTTACCCAAAGGCCTAAAAGATCAGGAATTAATTCTGGTACTTGGAAAAATAGATGACTTTGACCAAACCTATATTAATGGAAATTTTATTGGATCTACCAATGATTTCCGAGGATATGGAAGCAGTAGCTCCTATTTAAAACTTCGTGCCTACTCCATAAAGGCAGAATACCTAAAAAAGGAAGAATGGAACTTAATTGCTATTAGAGTAAAAGATATAGGAAATACAGGTGGTATTTATGAAGGACCAGTAGGAATCTTCACCAGGGCTGATTACAACAGGTTCTGGCGGAACAGGTATTAGGCACCAGAGTTTCAACCATTTTGTTTAACTTTTCCAAGAAAAACCTTTCCACAAAACACATCTTCTTCTTTGTGTTGACCCAGTCCAATTTTTTCTACATCATGAGAACCCTAAACTGGCAATTTTCGCTACGAAACTAAAGGTTTAAACAACTTCATTATTATTTTTAGAAAAAATGTAACCAAATTAGATTTGAGGTATTATGGTTAAGTCCAGAAAATATGAAAGATAATTTATGGAATAAAATGACAAACGTTCCAACCCTAACTCTTGGTAGAAGTATCGGATATTGGGAAATCTCCGGTGATGAACTGGCTCAGGAAGCAATGCTTATTGAGGCAGCTAAAAAAGATACTAAAAAGTTCAAGGTATTGTATCAAAAATATTTTAAGCAAATTTTTCAATTTATCTTCAACAGGGTCGGGGAATATGAACTTACCTCCGACCTGAGCTCCCAGGTTTTTTTAAATGCACTAACCAACTTATCCAAATATAAACATCAGAAATTACCATTTTCAGCCTGGCTTTTTAGAATTGCAATCAATGAGGTAAATCAATTTTACAGAAAAAATACCAAACAAAGGAAAGTAGTATTAGATGAAAATCTGATTCAGGAATTAAAAATGGCTAAACCAGATGAAAACCTAGAATATTTTAAGGAAAAGCTTTCTAACATTTTACAGCAACTTTCACCAAAAGAAATTCAAATAATTGAATTAAGGTATTTTACAGATTCCTCTTTTCAGGACATCAGCCAAATTCTCAATATCTCAGAATCTGCAGCTAAGGTTAGAGTACACAGATTAATTAAAAAAATCAAAGAATTATGGAAATAAAAATTCAATTCCACTAGAATTAATATTTATAAACTGAATGTGTCTGGTTTAATTTCTATCAGCATACACAATTATGAAAAAATATAGCATTTCATTTTCAGAAAATAAAGTCCCTTATCAAAAACTTGCAAAATATCAGGATTTTGAGGGAATCATCATGAAGCAAAATAAACTGCTTTCAAAAAAAAGGATGAAATATAAAATCATTATGTCAATAATAATTTTTATGCTTCCGGTATTTATTGCCGTTGGATATTTTAATCCAAATATTTTCCCTCTTTTCAAAGTTTTGGAAAAGGAACCTGTAACATCAGAAACAATGCCTGCAGCTATTACTAACAATAACATTAAACCCTCAGAAGATAGTATTACCTCCAAAATTTCCATCCCTATCAAGGAAGTTGAAAATAAAGTTTTAACTGCAAAAAAGGAGATTCCCAATATGGAAGAAGTGGAAATAATTAGAGATACTAAAACTCAGGCAAGGCCAATTGGAGGATGGGAAAACTTGTTTGATTATTTTGAAAAATCGATTAAATTTTCTGAAGAAGAATTAAATGGTGTAAAAAAAGAAATTGTAAAAGTAGAAGTTTGGATTAATGAAACGGGCAAAGCTGAAAGAATGAAAGTGATAAAAGGACTAACACCTAATTTAGATGCTGAAGCCGTTCGGGCAATTAGTGTTATGCCCCGATGGAAACCTGCCACTGTAAATGGTCAGCCTTATAAATCAAGAATTATTATGACCGTAAATTTTGAAATACGCTAGCTAGTTTTCTGGTTAATTTTGGAGTGTTGGTAAATCAATTCTGAAAGTAGTTTCTTTTCCTCCATTTGTAAGGAAACGGATTTTAAAAATTTTTCAAACTATTACCTTTCCACTTTTTAGGAGTCTTAACTTAACCAAAAATGATAAGATGTTGGGATTATTAAAGTTAAAAATAATACTTCAAACCAATAAGTCGAAGAAACAATCCCATTATTGCACCAGATATTTCCAAAGAATTAAATTCAATCAGAATGGCAATTTCTATACTTTTGAAAGGCTGCAAAGTTTAATCAAAAAACTCAGAAAGAAATAAAATTAAAATTTCACAGGCATAGGTTTTCACAAAATTTGATTTCAATTTTTATGGATACTTACATTAACTAAAAACGAAATTAAATGCTGAGAAAAGAGAGAAGAGAAGGGATTTAAAAATATAGAAAGTAAAGAAAAATAAAAACAAGAATAAGAAAATAAAAACAAATAGTTACTTGGTTTAGTTTTTTTTAATTAACTTGAGACCAAAATACTCTGATAAATAAATACAAAGGGTTGAAAATGAAAAACTAAGAAATCAAAAGGGAAGTATTTGAGCCTTTCTTTAGATTTAAACTACAATTCAAATATGATAAATGAAAATTACTACCAGAACGACCACACTTTTTGTGGAGAAAAAGTTTTTGATGAGTATTATCATAAATATTATGAGCAGCTATATTTTAAGGCTTTTCAATATTTAAAGAGCCAGGAGCTTGTAGAAGATGCTATTCAAGATGTTTTTCTGAAATTATGGAAGAAAAGAAATCAACATCATAAAATATATTCGATTGAAGCTTTTTTATATACCTGTATGCGAAATCATGTTCTAAACATGATTATAAGTCATAAAAGGGAGATGCTTAAACAAGTTGCAAAATATAACCAGGAAAGTCAGCGATTTAGCAACGAAACTGAGGATACTGTTTGCCTAAACGAGTATTCTGAAATAGTGGAAGTTGGCCTCACTAAATTATCTCCACGAAAACGATTGATATTTAAGCTTAAAACCTATAAAGGATTCACTAATAGTGAAATTGCCAATCAATTGAATATTTCCATCAATACTGTAAAAGTACAGTTCTCCCAGGCAAATAAATTTTTAAAAGATTACCTCAGGCAAAAGGCTGAGATTGAAGTATAAAAAATTATTCAATTCTCTTTTTTTATTCTGAGTGAATGCGTTTCCTGTATTTAAAGTTGGACAATTAGCCATTTTTTGATCTTTTCTTTCCATCCCTTTCAGAAATTATTTTATTAAAATAATTTCTGAAACAGGGTATAAAATTATAAAACCATTTTATTTTCAAAATAAGGAATAATACCAATTTAACTACTTGGTGTCCTAATAATAATAACCGATAGAATAATTTACTTTCAATGAAAGGATTTAATAAAAATTTAGTTAAAAAATATTTAAATAATAATTGTACTGTAGAAGAAGCGAACCTGGTTCTTCATTGGTTTGAAACCAAGGAGGGCATTACTTTTCTTGAAAAAGACCTTTCACCAGAGCCTCTTACTGGAAAAAATAATTTAAGGGCACTTCATTTCAATGCGGAAAAAAGCATCAATGCAATTAAAGAAAATGGGGCTAAGCTTCATATACTCAAACCAGATACTTCAATAACTCAACCCAAAAATATCTTTTGGAATTCTAGTAAAATTGCAGCTTCCATCATTTTATTCATTGGACTAGGCTTGTCCATACATTATTTTTATGTAGAATCCCCTAATGAGAAAATCAAAGTAGCGCAGAATATTGATGATGAGATTTTAAAAGTCACGTCAAAAGGTCAAAAAACAGTATTTTATTTACCTGACGGCTCGAAAGTAAAACTAAATGCGGAAAGCTCTTTTAAATTCCCTAAGACTTTTGCTGGAAAAAATAGAATAGTTAAACTATTAGGTGAAGCTTATATTGAGGTAGCTAAAGATCCTGACCACCCATTTATAGTTTACTCAGGTGAAATAAGTACCAAAGCATTAGGTACTTCTTTCAATATTAGCGCATACCCAGAGGATAATCGAATTAATGTGGCATTGACCACAGGAAAAGTGGTAGTTGGAGAACATGATAACATTGTTGAAAATGGATCTTTCAATAATATTTTCCTTGTCCCTGGAGAAAAATACAGCTTTGATAAAAAGAACAAAACCAATAGTAAAGGTAAATTCGAACAGGAGGAAATCGCCTGGATTAATGGTGAACTTATTTTTAAGGATGCTTCATTAAAAGATCTGGAAAGGGAACTGGAAAGATGGTTTGATGTGGAAATTAAAATCAAAAGTTATCCAGCCAATTATAAGCCTTATACGGGGCACCACAACAATGAAAACCTTAGGAATATATTAGAAAATATTAAAATAGCTTCTAATATTAATTTTGAGCTTAAAGGCAAAAAAGTAATTATCAGATAAAATTAATTTAAACTAAAACGGTGAATATGAATAGAATGAATACAAGTTAAAAAAAAATCGGCAATGCAATTGGCAGATTGCGTTACCGATCTCAAAATGATAGAAATATCCTGAGATTTTTATTGATAAACAAAGCAAAATATTCTCAAATAAAAATTTGGAGATAATTCTAAACCCTATAGCTGAAACTTATTGTTCAACAAAAGCATTCAAAAATATGAAAAAAGAACTAATACGCCTAATAAAAATGTTTTCAAAAAACGCAATATATGGCATTATTATCCAGTGCGTCTTTTATAGTGCCCTTCTGGCCGATAAAGGAAAAGCACAAAGTGTAAATGATATATTTATATCATTGGAAATGAATAATGCTACTTTGGAAGAAGCCTTTTCCATGATCCAAAACGAAACTCAGTTTAAGTTTTCTTATGCCAAATTAAAACTGGATAAAAATGTTAGGATCAATACTCAGGCTAAAGTACAAACACTGGCTGAGCTCCTTGGAAAAATTTCAAAAGAAGCTAATCTGAAATTTGTACGGATTAACGATAATATAGTAGTTGATAAAAGGAAAAAATTTGAGGTTTTCTACAACAATCCTGTTATTGAAGAACAAAATCAGGATGTTATTGTGTCAGGTACTATTAAGTCAGAGGAAGATGGCCAAGGATTACCAGGAGTTAGTGTAGTAGTTAAAGGAACTACCTCCGGAACTGTTACTGATATAGAAGGAAATTATAGAATTACTGCACCAAGCAGTGGTATTATTACTTATAGCTATATAGGTTTTGTTACTCAGGAAATAGAAATTGGGAATCAATCCACAATTAATGTTACAATGCAGGTAGACCTAGAGACACTTGAAGAAGTAGTGGTTGTAGGTTATGGTACTCAGGAAAAAAGGAATGTAACTGCTGCAATCGCCTCTTTAGATGCTGAACAAATAAAATCAATTCCTGCAGGAAGTAGTGTTCAGGCCATGCAAGGTCAGGTAGCTGGTGTGGATATTATGAATAGAGGAGGGAGACCTGGACAAAGCCCATCTGTTAGAATAAGAGGAAGAAGGTCTATTTCTGCATCAAATGATCCGCTTTACGTAATTGATGGTATTCCTCAAACAAGTGGATCGAGTGCAATTTTCGATATTAACCCTCAGGATATTGAATCTATGGAGGTTTTGAAAGATGCTGCAGCTTCAGCAATTTATGGATCAAGGGGTGCAAATGGTGTGATCATAATTACAACCAAAAGAGGTGCTACAGGTAAAACTGAAGTCTCATATGATGGCTACTATGGTGTAACTAGTGCTATTAAAAATGTAGACATGATGAATGGTGCTGAATTTGCGGCTATGAAAAGGGAATCGAGAAGACAAGACCCTAATACAGGTGCGGCTTCATATAGCGGTGTAATCCCTAGTGATGACATAGTTTTTGATGACCCAACGGAATTAGAATCTATTGCCTTAGGCAGATCAACGAATTATCAAGATTTGGTTTTAGAAGAAGGTTATCAAACCAATCACCAATTAAGTGTGACTGGAGGTAGTGAAAAAACCCAATTTAATATTTCCTTAGGATACTTTAATGAACAAGGTATTATCAGTAACATGGATTATGAGAGAATTACTGGTAGAATTAATTTGGATCATAAAATTAGCAATATCTTTAAAGTGGGTATTTCCTTTCTTACCACCAATTCAGTTCAAAACTTTGGATCAAATGCAACCATGGGAGAAGCTTTAGCAGGTAACCCACTTGGTGTTCCTTATAATGACGATGGAAGTTTAAGATTTCTACCTACTAATGATGGTATCAGGACTAACCCATTAAATGAACTTGCTGATGGAGCATATGTTGATGAAAGAAAAATTACTAGGGTATTTGCTCCTTTATATCTTGAAGCACAAATTGTTGATGGTTTATCCTACAGAATGAACTTTGGTCCTGATATTAGGTACGAAAGAAGGGGTGGTTTCAGAGCTAGTTTAACTAATACAAACAGAGGAGGACCAGCCAATGCTTATATTGATAGCTATACTGACATAGGCTATACCTTGGAAAATATAGTTAATTTCAATAAAAATTTAGGTGATAAACACAGTTTTGGTTTTACAGCACTTCAAAGTATCCAGGCATTAAGTAAAGAAAGACACTTTACAAATGTTTCAAATTTGCCTTATGAATCACAATCTTTTTATAACTTAGGAACAGCTGAAGTTAAAGGAAACTTAGGAAGTAATTTAGAAGATTGGCAATTGGCCTCTTTTATGGGTAGGGCGAATTATGAATACGATGGTAAATATTTATTTCAAGTAACATTAAGAGCTGATGGATCTTCCAGATTGGCAGAAGGAAATAAATGGCAAACTTTCCCAGGACTTTCAGCGGGTTGGAGAATAATAGAGGAAGGCTTCATGGCCAACCAAGGTGTTTTTAGTGAATTGAAATTAAGAGCATCTTATGGAGAGGTTGGTAATACTTCTGTTGATCCTTACCAAACTTGGGGACGATTAAGAAGAACAACATATGCCTGGGATGAAAGTCCTGCATTTGGATATGGTTTAACAGAAATTCCAAACCAGGACTTAGGTTGGGAAATTTCAAAAACTACTGATGTTGGACTTGACTTTGGTTTCTTCAATGGAAGGTTATCTGGATCATTAGACTGGTATAAAACAAACACCGAAAATTTATTATTGGGAAGAAATCTGCCTTATACTTCTGGATATAGTAATATTTTGCAAAATATTGGATCAACCCAAACCAGTGGTATTGAATTAACTTTAGGTGCAAATATTCTTGATACTCAAGGAGGGTTTATATGGGATGTTAATTTTAATATTGCCCATTCAACAGAAAAAATCACCGAACTTGCTTTGAAAGACGAGAATGGCAATCCTATTGATGATGTAGGAAACGGATGGTTTATTGGTCAGCCCTTAAAGGTTTTTTATGACTATGAAAAAGCAGGAATCTGGCAATTAGGAGAGGAAACTCAAGCAGATGCTATGGAGAATAAAGAACCAGGTGAAATTAAATTGACCGACCTTGATGGAGACGGAGTGATTACCCCTGATGACAGGAAAGTATTAGGATCTGATATCCCAGATTATATTGGAGGTATTACCAATAATTTATCTTATAAAGGGTTTGATTTAGGGTTTTTCTTTTATTTCAGAGTAGGTCATATGATACGAAGTGGATTTCATCAAGGAAATAACTCTCTATTTGCAAGGTACAATAACCTTGACGTTGATTATTGGACTATTAATAATCCAACAAATGCTTTTCCAAGACCTAATCAAAATCAAGAATCAGCGAGAAATGCTTCTACAATGACTTATTTTGATGGAAGTTATGTAAAATTAAGAAATATCACTTTTGCTTATAACTTTCCCTCAAATGTCACAGATAAGTTGAAAATGACTGGTTTGAAGCTTTATTTTTCGGCACAGAATCCATGGTTTTCAGCAAAGTATGATTCTTATGATCCTGAAATCAATGATAATGATGAAAGCAACTCAATTGATGATTTAGGATCGGACATAGTTCCAACCCCCAAATTATTTTTATTGGGTTTAAATGTTAAATTCTAAAAAAAGAAAGGAAATTATGAAAGCAAAGAAATATATAATTGTAATTTTCATACTGGCCTTTTTTAGCCAGTCATGTGAAGAATATTTAAAGGAAGAACTTGTATCTAATGTTTCAGCAGCCTCATACTACACTACTGTAAGTGGATTTGAAGATGCTGTAAAAGCAACTTATTCAGAATTGAAGCCTTTCTTTGGTCCTGAAAGAGGATTTACTATGACAGTATTTGGAACAGATACCTATACAAATGGGGCAGATGGTGGTCATAAAGCTATCAATAGATATGATGGAGGCTTAAATCCTTCTCAAGGTTTTGTTAGAGATACCTGGAGAGATTTTTACAGAGGGATAAACCAAGCCAATGCTGTATTAAACAGAGCTGAAGGTCTCGATATGGATGAAGCTTTAAAAAATGCTAGATTAGCAGAAGTAAGATTTTTACGAGGGCTATATTATTTCATATTAACCCAGACATACGGTGATATCCATATTAGTTTGGAAGAAACAGAAGGAGTAGAAATTACAGCTAATAAAACTTCTTCAAGTGAAATCTATAGCCAGGCTATCATTCCTGATTTAGAATTTGCAGTGGCTAATCTTCCTGAAGATCAGGATGATTATGGTAGAGCTACTAAACCAGCAGCAGAATTTCTTTTAGGAAAAGTCTTATTAACAAGAAGTCATAAAGGTTTTGCTGACGGAAGTGATGCCTCAAGAGCTGAAGCCTTATTTTCAAATGTTATTAATAATTATGGATTTGAATTACTAGATGATTTTTCTGCTTTATGGGACATTGACAATGAAGAGAATTCTGAAGTAGTATTCACTGTTCAGAACTCAAAATCACAAGTTGATGAAAACTTAGATGGTAATGGACATAGAGGACACCTTTATTTCCTTTTTGAATATGATGTACGTCCTGGTATGACTCGTGATATTACAAATGGTAGGCCTTGGAAAAGGTTCATGCCTACACCATTTACCTTGGGTTTATGGGATAGAGATGTAGATAGCAGATATGACAAATCTTATAAGCATGCCTGGATTTCTAATAATGCTAGTACAATTCCAACCTGGACGCAGGAAGAAGCCTCTGCCGGTCATGTTGATGCAGGATTAGTTGGTCAACCTAAATTTTCCGTTGGCGATACTGCAGTTTTTATTCCTGGACCTGGTAAAGATGCTGAATGGGATGCTGATGCACAGGCTAAAGCCAGGTATATGGTAATAACTAATGATGAATATACAGAAAAGTTATTTCCATCCATGAATAAGTGGATTGATCCAACCAGACCTGATAGACAAAAAACTCAAGGACAAAGGGACTTTGTTTTAATGAGGTTAGGAGAAGCTTATTTATTACGTGCTGAAGCTAGATTACAACAAGGCAATACTAGTGGAGCGGCAGAGGATATTAATGTAATCAGATTAAGATCCGCATGGGAAGGTATGGAAGGTGCTAGTTCAATCACTGCTGCAGACGTTGACATCGATTTTATTCTAGATGAAAGAGCACGAGAATTAATTGGAGAAGGTCATCGCTGGTGGGATTTGGTAAGAACTGGTAAATTAATTGAAAGAGTTAAGTTGCATAACCCTATAGCAGCACCAAATATTCAGGATTTTCATATTGTTAGACCAATTCCTCAAGATCAAATTGACAGGACCCAAGGTGGTTATCCACAAAATGCAGGCTATCCTGGTGCAGGAGGTTGATATTAATTAAAAATTCAACTTTAAATTAATCAGACTCTTAAAATCCTCAAACTTAGTTTGGGGATTTTTTTATACTATTTTATAAGAAAATAGCAAGGTAATTTTGCGCATCTGAATAATAAGAGATTTTATTAAGAGTGTCTTCTAAAGACTTTGGGTCACATTATCCATTTTAAAAAGGTTATTTCTAAGGGTTTAGATATTTACTCCATTTTCCTCCACTTGAATGTTTTTGGAGAGATTAATAATGAATTCAGTTCCTTGCCCCACTTCACTTTCCACCATTATTTTCCCCTTGTGTTTTTCTATAATGCCATAACTTATTGAAAGTCCTAAACCAGTCCCCTCTCCGACTTCTTTGGTGGTGTAAAATGGTTCGAAAATTTTATCTTTTATATGGGTGGGAATACCACTTCCAGTATCCTTAATTCTTACCTGAATCATATCAGGAAGATTTTTGGTAGTAATATAAATCTCCCCTTTTCCTTCTATAGCTTGTGCCGCATTATTTAATATATTTAGGAAAACCTGATTCAGTTGACCAGGATAGCAATTAATTATAGGAAGATGTTCATCAAAATTTTTAAATATCTCAATTTGTCCTCTAAACTGACTTCCTAAAATAACTAAGGTAGAATTGATACATTCATTAATATCCGCTATTTTAAGATGTTCCTCATCAAGTCGGGAAAAGTTTCTCAGGCCTTTTACAATCTCTGCTGTTCTTGTAGCCCCTTCGTTGATATCGTTTACAATCTCCTTTAAGTCAATTTTTAATTCATCATATTCTAGTTCTTCTTTTAAAGCTTTTATCTCATGAATTTTTTCAATCACATGATTACTGGTAGTTTTACTATCCAATTCTTCATAGTTAGAAACTACCTCCATAAAACTTTCCAGGATAGACTTTAAAGTACTTACTCCAGCATAAACAAAATTGATTGGATTATTAATCTCATGCGCTACACCTGCTGTCAATTGACCTAAAGAAGCCATTTTTTCAGATTGAATTACCTGCATTTGAGCTTCTTTTAACTCTTTATGTGCCAGTGCTAGTTTTTCATTACTTTCTTTTTCCCTATTAAAAGAAATCTTCAATTCATCTCTGGTCCTTATCAGGTTTTCATTTATAGCCTGTAACTCTTCAGAATTTTGCCGAATTTCCTCATCTATGGTTTTTAATTCCTGATAGGCCTCTTCCAGTTTTTTCTGTTTTTCAATTAAATCAGCGTTGGATTTCCTTACTGCGACTATCAAAGCCTGGTTTTCTCCTTCAAAATGATCGTTTGTTCTTTGGTAAAAATAAAATGCCATAATCACTGCAATAATGGCAATTAAATAAAATCCATTTATCATAAAATAACCCTGGGAAGGCTGTGAAATTAGGGTAGCATAATCTACACTAAACATCTTATGGAGGTAGTCAAAAAACAACAAACAAACCACATTGGATATCAATCCGATAACCATTTGAAAGCTGTGTTTGAAGTCCAGAAGGACCAAGGGAATTAAAATGGTGAGGAAAATTAAGGCCCTTGGGGCAAAATAATCTATTACTTCTACGCTTCCCGGACTTTTATACTTATCAACAATAGTATAGCCCAAAATAAAAATTGGAGAAGCAATACTCATTACCAACCTAGTAAAATTCACTTTTCCCATTTTATTGAAATGGGGAATTGTGGCCAAACCCAATGCTATAATAAATAGGACCACCATGGTTTTCCCCCCTTTCAGCTGGAAAGTAGCAATAATTGGCAAACTTGCAAACGCAAGTACCATAGCGAGAAGTGCTAGTTTATTACATAGCAAGGTCTTTTTTTGAAGGGAATATGGCATTTTTGAAGAAACTCCAAAATAGGTTATACCATACCATTTTTCAAAAAATCTACTAAACATAGTTAGGTTAGTTCATATTCAACGAAGTGAACTTAAGATGAGTAATTACAATTCCTAATTACCTGATTTTAAGTACAAAAAATCTTTGCTATAAAAATACGTGTACTATCTGATAAAAATCCTATAAAAGGAAAAAATATTGGCTTATTTAAGGAAACTGACTTAGAATTCCTCATTTTATTGAAATTACATCAAGAATTTAAAGCAGTTTTTTCTATTCCTTCGATAAAATTTTTAACATTTTCCATCAACCACATAGGAGTAGATGTAGCACCCGATATGCCCACCTTATCTCCTGGATTAAACCATTCAGGAGATATTTCCGACTCATTTTCAACAAAATAACTTCTGGAATTAAATTTCTTACAAACACTGTGAAGAGATTTTCCATTAGAACTTTTCTTGCCACTAACGAAAATTATCACATCATTTTCCTGGGAAAATTTTTCCATCTGAGGCTCACGGTTAGATACTTGTCTACAAATACTATCATTGGCTTTAAAATGGTTATTGAGTTCTTGTGTAGAGGCTTCTGCTACTCTTCTCTCAATCTCAGCCTTTATTTCATAAAAGCCCTTTGTACTTTTAGTAGTTTGACTAAATAATGTTACAGGCCTGGAAAAATCTACTTTATCAAGATCCTCAACGGTCGTAACTATAATAGAAGAATCCTTAGTTTGTCCATTAAGACCAATCACTTCAGCATGGCCTACTTTTCCATAAATTACCATCTGACCATCCTCCCGTTGCATTTGATCATAGGAATTTTTCACCCTGTTTTGAAGTTTTAAAACTACGGGGCAAGATGCATCTATTAGTTCAATATTATTTTCCATGGCCTGTTGGTAAGTTTCAGGTGGCTCGCCATGGGCTCTTATAAGAACTTTACAGTTTTTCAGGTTTTTCAGGTCTTCCCTCTCAATTATTTTCAAACCTTTTTTATGCAACCTGGCCACTTCCATGGCATTGTGAACAATATCTCCAAGGCAATATAACTCCCCATTTTCATCCATTTCTTCCTCCGCCATTTGGATGGCAAATTCTACCCCAAAACAATACCCTGATTTTTCATCTATTCTTACTTCCATAGCTTGTGGAATAAATATAATTTTATCTTAATTAATAATTTCTAAAGCCAATTTTAAAATTTTATCAACCTGTTGATCAATAGTTAATTCAGAAGTATCAATATCGATAGCATCTTTTGCCTTTTTTAAAGGACTTTCTTTCCTGGTTGAATCCTGGTGATCCCTACTTTCAAGATTTTGCTTTATTTCTTCCAAATCAACTTCCTGTCCCTTGGCCTGCATTTCCAATAATCTTCTTTTTGCTCTTGCTGCTATACTTGCTGTCATAAAAACTTTTAGCTCAGCATCGGGAAAAACAACCGTTCCAATATCTCTACCATCCATTACTACACCTTTTTTCAATCCAATTTCTTGTTGTTTTTTCACTAAAAACTCTCTAACAACTTTAATGGCGCTTACCTCACTTACCTTATCAGTAACCTCCATTGTTCTTATTTCATCTTCCACATTGCCACCGTTTAGAAAAACATCATTATGCTGGTTTTGTTCATTAAGTTTAAAATCAATTTCAATTGAATTTAAGGCCTTTTCCACAGCATTTAAATCATCTAAGTTAACATTGTTTTCTAAAACAAATAATGTAATAGCCCGATACATTGCTCCAGAATCAACATAAATATAAGCTAATTTTTTAGCCAATATCTTAGCAGTTGTACTTTTTCCTCCTCCAGCATGCCCATCTAGGGCAATATTAATTTTTTTCATATTTTATTGGTAGCAAACCTAATTATTTAGCTGTTTGAAATATTTACTTAAGTTTTTCTAAATCTCTGATAAGAATTTTTTTCCTGTCAAAGTTAATAATATTTTTATCCCGGAGGTCATTTAAAACAGTGGTCACATTCTGTCTTGAAGTACCAGTGAGTAAAGCAATATCCTTATGGGTAAAATGGTTTTTGATCATGGTTTCATCCCCTACTTTGGTTCCTTTTTCAGTAGCCATCTCCTTTAATAGTTCTACAATTCTCGTTCTCGAATCTTTAAATACCAAAGATTCTACCCTACGTTCCAGTTTTTTAATCCTCAATCCTATGAGTTTGAATAGCCCTAAACTAAAAGTTTTGTTATCTTTTATTAAAAGGCTCATATCATCTATATTCATGGGACAAATTACTGTTTCTTTATCCATAGCCTGAGCAAAATCTTCTCTTCTTGTTTCCCCCAAAAGTGCTAATTCTCCAAATAGTTCTCCTTCAGATAAAATTGTTTTTACCATTTCGTTTCCATCTTCATTATAACTTCCTATTTTCACTCTTCCTTTGGCAATCAGGTAAATGTATTTGGAAGGATCATCCTGAAAATAAATAAACTCATTTTTTTTGAAGTTGTAAAATTGGTGCTTAACACCAAACTCTTTGAGCTTATGTGGACAAAGAATTTTAAATAAATCTACCCCTTCAAAAAACCATAAATTATCCTGTCCCATATTTTAAAGGGCTAATGAGTGTGTTAAAAAGTCAATTTAATCAGGAAAACCTTCATTTCTATAGACTTCTATTTTAAAGAGTCAAAACCGAAGCAATTTCACAGGAAAAAATTCAAATTAATTATACTCAATTCAAAAAGCTAAAATTAATAAATTTTCAATTGTAAATTGTTAAGCACCAATGCTCCACACCGGGTACTATTATTTCCATTATTTCCAAAAAATAGTAATCTCTCTATCAGTCGTTTACGGCAAAATAATACACGGTTAATTTTGAATTATTACTTAATATGCTCATAAGGGAATTCTTTGATTACATAAGGACGGAACCCCAATCTTTTGCAAACTGTACTTTTAAATGCCAAAATATTTGAAGACCAAAATCAAAACTTTCAGGTAGTGGAAAGCCTAAAGGTTTCCATATTTACCTAATCAAATAATTTGGTTTCTGAAACGGAAATCATAATTTCCCGTACTATTAATTATTTTGTAAAAATATTTAATCATTTTTTCAAACCCAATTCTCATTTTGGTTATTCCGATAAGATTATTTTTTACAACTACACCAATTGATAATAATTTTATTTCAATAAGTTCTATCAAAAACATATTCTAATTCAATCAAAAAAGAAAAATCATTCTACAAGAAAGGAAATTCCTTAGCTTGAAAATAAATTTCAAACAGATGAAACGAATATTCATAATTTTTCTGCATTTTCTGGTCATTCAACAGGTTTATGGTCAATATTCAACCGGATTGGTTTTCGATGATGATAAATATGAAAATGCGCCCAAAAAGGCCACACTCACCAGAGGATTATATGTAGAGGCAGTGCCTTCGAGCAATTCAATGAAACAGTATTGTCCTACTCCAATGGACCAGGGCCAATATGGAACCTGCGTTGGCTGGTCAAGTAATTGGGCCGCCAGAACAATAGTGGAGGCGATGAAAAATGGTTGGACTTCCACTAATGTGATCAATCAAAATGCCTATTCTCCAGGTTTTATTTATCAGATGATAAAAGACAAAAATGATAAGAACTGTTCTTATGGAGCCAGTATTTTCGATGCCTTAAATTATATGAAATTTAATGGTTCTATAAAGTATTCCTCATTAGAGGAGCAATGTGTTCCTACTGTTCCTCAAAACCTAAAAGACCAGGCCATGCGGAATAAAATTAAAGATTTCGCCAGGCTTTTCGATCAGCAACAGGGCGGAGATTATAAGATCCAGACCGTAAAAAAGAGTATTGCAGAAAATAACCCAGTAGTTTTCGGGATGAAATGTGCCCCTTCTTTTTATGATGCTATAGATGTATGGGAGCCTACTGAAAATCATGAAACAAAATATGGTGGTCATGCTATGTGTGTAGTAGGTTATGATGATAACAAAGGTGGAGGAGCTTTTGAAATAATGAACAGTTGGGGAACTGACTGGGGAAATGAAGGATTTATTTGGATAAAATATCAAGATTTTGCCAATTTCACAAAGTATGCATATGAGATTATTACCGATCCTGCGCCAAAACCACCTACTGTAGCAGACCTTTCTGGAAAGCTAAAATTTGTAACTGATAAAGGAGAAGAAATGAAGGCGGAATTATTAGGACAAAGCTATAAAATGCAAAAGTCATATTCTTCTGGAACTAGTTTCAGGATTTACATTTCCAATAATGAACCTGCATATGTTTATGCATTGGGCTCGGATAAAACTGCAGCTATTTTCCAGTTATTCCCTTATGCTCCGGGAGTAAGTGCTGCTTTAAATTATAGTCAGAACCAAGTAGCCTATCCTAGTGAAGATCATTACATTACCATGGATAACACAGTCGGAACAGATTATATCTGTGTATTATACAGCAAACACGAATTAAATATTGAAGAAATTAAACGGGAGCTGGAAGGCTATTCAGGAAGTATGCTAAGCCGGACTAAAAAGGTAATTGGACAAAACCTAGTAAAGCCAGAAAACATTCAATATTCATCAAGTGAAATGGCTTTTAAAGGCTATAGCAAAGGAAAAACTGTCCTAGCCTTAGTTGTTGCTATTGATCATATTCAATAATATAGTAAATAGATGTGCAGAATTAAATAGACCTAATAAGTGCCACAACTTTTTGATAATGAGATAAAAGTACTCAATATAAAATAGTACTGGTACTTAAAAGAAAAAAAACGGGCTGATGAAAACCAGCCCGTTTTTATTATACTGTTACTTCTTTAAAAACATCAACTTGTTTATTAATAAGATCATCAAAAGTCTCCCGCACTCTAATCAATTTGGCTTCACCATTTATTACCAAAACTTCTGCAGGTCTTACTCTTGAATTATAATTTGAACTCATGGAAAAACAATAGGCTCCGGCATTCTTTAGCCCAATAATATCACCTGGTTTTACTTCACTCAATTCCCGATCCCAACCAAAATTATCTGTCTCACAGATGTACCCAACTACATTATACCGTTTTAATTCACCACTAGGATTGGAGACATTAAAAATTTCATGGTAAGCATCATACATCATAGGTCTGATCAAATGGTTCAGGCCAGAATCTAAACCTACAAAAGCAGAGGTTGGTCCTTGTTTTACGATATTAGCAGGGGCGAAAAAATGTCCACATTCACTTACCAAGTATTTCCCAGGTTCGAACCAGATTTCCAATGCTTTCCCATATTCTTCGGTAAACTTATCATAGGTTTCTTTTAACAATTTACCTAAAGCGAAAATATCTGTTCCTTCTTCATCTTTTTTATATGGTACTTTAAAACCACTGCCAAAATCAATAAACTTCAAATTTGGATGACTTTTAGCTAAATTGAACATCAACTCAGCTCCCTGAATAAAGGCTTCAAATTCTTTAATATCAGAACCTGTATGCATGTGTAATCCAACAAGTTGAATTCCGTATTTAGCTATAATTGCATTTACTTCCTCCATTTGTAAAATGGAAATTCCAAATTTTGAATCTTTATGACCAGTTTGAATTTTAAAATTACCACCCGCCTGAATATGTGGATTTACCCTAAAACAACATGGGATTGTATTTCCATATTTTTGTCCAAACTTTTCAAGTAATGGAATACTATCAATATTAATCATCAACCCTTTTTCAACAGCTTCCTCAATTTCTTCAAAAGCAACTCCACTTGGGGTAAATAATATTTGATTTGATTTAAATCCAGCTAAAAAAGCCATTTTTGCCTCATTCATCGAAACCACATCCACTTCACAACCGTAACTTTTAATAAGCTTTAAAATACTTATATTGGTAAGTGCTTTTGATGCATATTTAATCTTTAAATTAATGCCTTTGAAGGCCTGTTTTAAATTTACAACCTGTTGTTTTATTTTATCGGCATCATATACATATAATGGTGTCCCAAACTCCTTACAAATATCAAGTACATTAAGGCCTTGAATTTCGAACTGATTTTCTTTCAACTGCATTTTAAAGGTGATTTTTAGTCCATAGACTTGTTTTACTGAGAATTATTTAAATTATGATAAGGCAGTTATAGCAAACATTTTAATATTACAAATATCCACCAAAATACTCCTGAATTAATGCAACAAATTATCATAAAAGTTCAAAATTAGTATATTATTTATTTACTCACTAACTTGAATATATTTATTAGCTAGGTTAAACGCATCAAATTTTTAGATAGCTCTTAGAAGGAAGTTAGAATAGATTTTAATAATTTTATTTTTTGAATTAAAAAATAAAATCGAGCCTCATAAGCTCCAAATAGTGTTTGAATATTTTCATGCGTTTAACCTA
>JAHQVQ010000323.1 GCA_019634305.1 Flammeovirgaceae bacterium
ATGTTGAATATAAGAGCTATCAAAAAAAATGAGGATTGGGACAATTACATCCACCATTTTATTCAACAGGAGCTATCGTGCTTATATAAAAAGGTCGCTTAATCACATACACCCGATTTGTTATACACTCAATAAAATTAAGCTATTGGCGGAACAAATGAGGGTTTCTGAGGACTCAAAGGGCTATTTAATAAGCTACTCACCCTGCTACTAATTCTCTTATCGGAACCAGCATCAGAAACTATTTGCTGAAGCACCATCCTTTCATCAATATTTTGTAATTCATTAGGAGAATGCAAATTTCTTGATCTGGCAACTTTTTCAATTGCCGACTGAAACACATCTCTGGTTTTATTAATCCATTGATTTACAGTTAAATCTACCATAGTAGCACAACCCATTGGCGAACGAATGATACTGTTCAATACCACATCTTTCAATTGCAACCTGCCTGTATTGATATCGGTTTTTATACTGAGCGCTGGTTTTACATAACCAATAACCGACCTTTCAATTTGTGCCTCATACATAGATTGATGATAGGCTGCTCTGATAAATGCCCCATACAATTGTTTATCCGCTTTTAAAGCAATTTCGGCATCCAGTCCTTGAACTTCATTTTTTCCAGTTGTAGCTTTTAAATCAAATATTTTCAGATTGCCATCGTGGACTTCTCCGTTTTTCATCACAATGTCAATATCAATTCCTACTTTTTGGAAAAACTCAGCAAAGAGTTGTGGTTGACTTTGCTTCATGGTGGCAATCACTGCTCCTAGAGAACCATTTGTTCCTCCACCTTTTCCAGCAAACTGAATAAATCCCCATGAAAAGTTAGCTTTATCATAGGAATTGATAGCATCGAAG
This sequence comes from Flammeovirgaceae bacterium, assembly GCA_019634305.1. Classification (GTDB taxonomy): domain Bacteria; phylum Bacteroidota; class Bacteroidia; order Cytophagales; family Flammeovirgaceae; genus Flexithrix. Next base: position 865 of record JAHQVQ010000323.1, read on the forward strand.
TTTCCTTCATGAGCAGAAACATATTTTAATCCTTCTGCCATACTTTGATCCAATCCAAATTTGGCAAATACCTGAAAAGGAACATCTGGCATATAGTTGCCTTTAAAACCAACACCATCATAATATTCATTATAACTACTTCTAACAAAGTTGTTGAATTTGGAAGTAATTAACTGCCCTCTATTAGTAGGGTGAGGAACTACCAATGTATAATCCTCATATTCTCTTAAAACTTTTAAAGTTATATCGTTAGGGGCAACCATTCCAGGAGTAAACCTGTTGGTTCCCATCATTTTCACATGCTTATCCTTTTTAGTCCAATAATCTACTCTGTACTTACTTTGGAATTTGGAAATTGCCTGAATCGTTTTTGGGATACTGCCTTCTCCTATTTTTCTCCCTCCAAATCGAGCTGGTGATTCTCCATGACTGGGACTTAATATACCTAACTGAATCAGCCGGTTTTGAACTTTGTCCAAATCTTCCGGATTGTTGCTAAATACTTTTCCAACAGGAGCAGTAATTCCCGATCCAATTATTTCTTTTCCTGAAACTACCTGCAATTGGAAAATCTCTCTCGCCTTTTGATATTGTCCGGCTTTTCCACTTAAGTGAGTAGGCACATTTACCCTCACTTGTTGTTGGGATTGTGGGGGAATTGGTTGAGATGAAGGGATTAACAGCCTTTGCCCAATAAATAAATTGTTATTGGGCAGACTATTAAGCCTCATTATTTCCTGAGCAGTGGTACCATATTGTCCGGCAATTTTATCCAGCCAATCTCCCTGTTTCACAGTGTAAGTCTGAAGGTTATTATTTGTTTTTGGCGGTTGAGTTTTTACAGGCCTTACTCGAAGCATTTGCCCTAAATAAATAGTGGCATTTGGAGCAAGATTATTCATTTTTATAATTTCCTGTGGTGTAGTTCCATTTCTCTGAGCAATAGAATAAAGGGAATCTCCTCTTTGTACAATATAAATATCATCAGAAGATGGCTTTCCAACTTGTTGCGATGGAGTGGAAGTGGGACTTGGCTGAGAAGATGATAATGAAGAATTTCCCACCTGAAGACGTTGCCCTACACTAATTGCCCCACTGGCAGAAATGTTATTTAATTTAATAATTTCCTGAGGAGTAGTGCCAAATTTTTTAGATATGGAATACAAAGAATCTCCTCTTTGTACAGTGTAAATTTTCGGTTTTAATCCTTCTCCTGAATTGGGCTTTGGTGTTGGAGGAGGAGCTTGATTTCCACCTGAAGGAACATTTAACTTTTGGCCTACATATATAGGCTGATTTGCCTGCATTCCATTTAAAGCCATAATTTGTTGGGGTGTAGCACCATATTTTTGAGCAATGGCATAAAGAGATTCTCCTCTTTGCACAATGTGGGTTTGCCCTGAGCTAGATGAAGGAGCCGTTGTTCTTCCAGTATTTCCACTTCCTTCAGATACTATCAAGCTTTGACCAGGCTGAATGGAATCATATGGCTTAAGTCCGTTTAATTCTAAAATTTTATTAGTAGAAATATTATATTTTTTACCGATAGCATATAAAGTTTCCCCTTTTTGGACGGTATGAGTCATGGATATTTTTGATTAAGGAAAAAAGTTAATAAAAAGACCTTCAATTTTAAATTGAACAAGCAGTAAAACTAATTAGAGGTTATTTTTACAGAATTGTCAATAAAAAACACTAAAACTTATTTATCAAAAGAATAAATCATTTTTTAAAAATTTCTTGCCTTAAAATTGACATTTTTTGTGATAAAAAAAAATTTTTGGGAGATGGTCTTTTACTTAATTTCTATTCCTGAGATCTAATCCCCAATGGAGTTTTTTCCGTAAAGTATGTAAAAAATTATCTCCTTTAAGTTTTAATAGATTTGCTTTGAAATCACTTTTCCTTACCGCCATTTTAATACTTTCATCAACTTTCCGGGATCGGGAATCCAGAGAAATTAGAAAATTTTTACTTCTTCCCTCTATTTCAAAAGAAATAGTGCAATCGTCTGATACAATAAGTGGTCTTACATTTAAATTATGTGGACTAACCGGGGAAATAATAAAATTATTAGATTGAGGAACTACTACAGGACCTCCAACACTTAAAGAATAACCGGTAGATCCAGTTGGTGTTGCTATGATTAATCCATCGGCCCAATAAGAATTCAGATATTCACCATCTATATAGGTATGAACAATGATCATTGAAGATGTATCTCGCTTTAAAATGGTGAATTCATTTAGACCAAAATTATTTCCGGCAAAAATATCTTCATTAGTTTCCAACTTTATTAAAGTTCTGGAATCGATAGTATAATTTCCAGCGAAAATACTATCCATAGCTTCCTTAATTTTATCGTTGGAAATTGTGGCAAGAAACCCTAGTCTTCCAGTATTTACACCTATAATGGGAATATTTTTTTCCTTAACGAAAAGAACTGTCTCTAATAAGGTACCATCACCTCCTACACTAAAAATTAAATCGGAAGGTTGGAGTTCTTTACTATTATTAAAAATATGATGTGGTGGGATTTCGCCAAGTTTTTGTTTTAAAAACTTGCTTAAGTCTTTGTAGAGTGACAATTCAAACCCTCTTCTAGCAATCTCATTAATAATTGATTTAAAAAAAACCAGTTTATCTGCTTCGAAAGTTCTGCTATGTATACCTATTTTCACTTATTATAATTCCAAGTATTTAAGTAGCGAGTCAAGATGGTCAGATTCAAAATTCTGAGTCTCATAATCATGGAACTTAGCTACTATTGAATAACCAAATCGCTCAAATGTAGCTATTATTCTAGTTAGATCAACTGTATTTACTTTAATTGTTACTAACAATTCGGCATTATTTATCGAATTCATTTCAACAAAAGCACTTAAAACTTTGGCTTCATTGGATTCAATAAGCCGACTTATTTCTGCTAAAGAGTAGTCAATTGTGGTTATTGAAATCACAATTATACCTCCTATGGACTGACCTCCAAGCCTTTCAGCAAAATCCAGAGCAGCATCTTTTACATTTATTGCTCCTTTGTACTTATTTTCCTCATTAAGGATGGGTATAATATCAAGTTGATTTTCTTTGGCAATTCTTGCAAGTTCCAGAAAGTGGAAATTTTCGTGAATTTTTAGGTCCTTATTTTTTAATTCAAATAATTCAACTTTTTCTTCTTCCTTAGTAAAATCACTTAGAAATGCATCAGAAAATAAACCAAGGTATTGCTGGTTTTCAACAACTGGTAACCAATCAAAAGAATATTCCTCTAACATATCTTTAGCATAACCAACTGTATCTGATGGTTTTAAAGATGGTATTCCTTTATCTATATATTTTTTAGCTACCATATTTTAAGGGATATAAGAATAACTAAGTATTTGTGCGCATACGATACCGAGAATTTTCATCTCAATATCAGCTAGTTTGCCTTCCATGTAGGGTGGCAAAACAACAGACATGTATTTCTGTCCTCCTTATTATTAGTTATTCTAAATTTAAATAATAAACTGAAGAATAAAATATTTTTTTCAGCCTTCTGATTAGAAGAGGTACCCAAATAACGAGCTTCAACCTAAATTAATACCTTATTTTGCTCTAAAAAGTTTTCAAATACCTTATTAAACTTTTCAGGATGTTCCATCATTGGCGCATGTCCACATTTATCAATAAACCTTAAGTTTGAATTTGGGATTAATCTATTAAATTCATGTGCCACCATTGGTGGAGTTATAGTATCATTTAACCCCCAAATTAATAATGTTGGCACATCTATCTTTGGTAATTCACTTGCAAGGTTGTGCTTTTGAGCCGATCTGGCAATAGCCACAATTCTCATACATTTGGGAATACTTGAAGTGGTTTCAAAAACTTCATCCACTAAATCTTTTGTAGCTACTCCTGGGTTATAAAAAGTATAAGTAACCTTCTTTTTTACAAATTCATAATTTCCCCTTTTGGGATAAGAACCACCCATGGTGTTCTCAAATAGACCTGAGCTACCAGTTAATACTAATTTATTTACCTTGTCTCTATTTGCTAAAGTATATATTAAACCTACATGTCCCCCAAGAGAATTCCCTACAATTGTAAAATCATCCAGATTTTTAAATTCTATAAAAGCTTCAATAAATTTTACGAGTCCATTCAAACCAGCTTCTTTCAAGGGCATATCATAAATTGGCATCATTGGAATAATTACCCTATGAGTTTTTGAAAAATGGGAGGTAAATCCAGACCAATTACTTAATGCTCCAAACAACCCATGTAGTAAAATTAGGATTTCACCTTCGCCTTCATCTAAAAACTTAAAACCGTTTTCTTCTTGAATATTCAATTTCATAAAAAATTGCAATTAACTTTTACAATGTATTACACAAAGGTATTCAATCAAAAGTAAAGTATTAACACCTGGTATCACTTATTCGTTTCAGATCGCTATATTTGGTTTTATTTAGGGTGAGAACGCCTACTTAATTGATCAAAAAAACAATTTGGTTTTCAAGCTTTTGAGTTAAAAAAGCAATTTATTCATTCTGGTCAACTTCTCAATAAAATTAACACTTTATTAAACTTAAAACTGAAACTTCAAATGCCTTTAATCATCGTTTTTTTCGGTATTATTACCCTCCTTTTTTTAATGATTAAATTCCGGTTAAACTCATTTGTAGCCTTAATTATGGTTTCAATTGGAGTCGGTTTAGCAGAAGGAATGCCTGCACTGGAGGTTATTAATTCAATCCAAAAAGGAGTTGGTAGTACTTTGGGTTCACTAACATTAATACTTGGGTTTGGAGCTATGCTTGGTGTTTTAATAGCAGAAAGTGGTGCTGCTCAGAAAATCACAACAAGCCTTATCAAAAGGTTTGGAATTAAAAACGTACAATGGGCAATAGTATTCACTGGTTTTATTGTAGGAATTCCTATGTTTTATTCCGCTGGCTTTGTGATTCTTGTTCCCATTATTTTCACCATAGCCAGTACCACAGGATTACCTCTTTTATATGTTGGGATTCCAATGGTTGCTTCCTTATCGGTAACCCATGGTTTTCTTCCTCCACATCCAGGACCGACTGCTATTGCTGTGATTTACGAAGCGGATATTACCCTCACACTTTTATACGGAATTGTAATTGCTATACCAACCATAGTTTTGGCTGGACCTGTATTTTCCAATTTTCTGAAAAATATTAAAGTAACTCCTCCAAAAGGATTGTTCGAAACCAAGGAACTTAAGGAAGAAGAATTACCTTCCCTTTCAACATCTATTTTAACAGCCTTAATTCCCGTATTATTAATGGCCATTTCCGGAATTTTTAAATTATTACTTCCTGAAGATAATCTGGTAAATATGATTTTTGGATTTTTAGGCAATCCAGTTATTTCACTTTTGATAGCAGTATTGGTGGCGATTTTTACATTGGGAATTTTTAGAGGAAAAAAAGTAGAGCAAGTGATGAACCAACTAACTGAGTCTGTAAAAAGTATCGCCATGATTCTATTGATAATTGGTGGTGGAGGTGCTTTTAAACAAGTTTTAATTGATAGTGGGGTAGGAGATTATATTGCTGATTTAATGAAAGACTCTGATATATCCCCATATATTTTAGCATGGGGAATTGCAGGAGCGCTAAGAATTTCCCTTGGTTCTGCCACTGTGGCCGGGCTTACTGCTGCCGGAATTGTTTCCCCATTGATTGTTACAACAGGAGTTAACCCTGAATTGATGGTTCTAGCCACTGGAGCTGGAAGTCTTATACTTTCCAATGTAAATGATGCCGGATTCTGGATGTTTAAAGAATATTTTAATCTTTCTATTGCCCAAACATTTAAATCCTGGTCGGCCATGGAAACTATTGTTGCAGTGATGGGATTAGTAGGTGTACTGATTATTGATACACTTATTTAATAAGTCCTTATTTCATTGGAAGAATTTTAGTTAATTTTAACCTTGAAATTTTTGTCTATAAAATATTTGTATTTTGACCAATAAAGAAATTGTAAAGCAATTCAAATTAGCCTCTTCCTTATTAGAATTACATGGAGCTAATCCATTTAAAATCAGAGCTTATAGCAGTATTGTATTTGTACTGGAAAGGATGGAAGAAGCTTTAGAGGAAAAAAACCTTGAGGATTTAATTTCCCTTGATATTAAAAAAGGGATGGCCGAAAAAATTATTGAAATCAATCATTTAGGCTCCTTTGCAGAACTGAATGAATTGGTGGAAACTACCCCTCCTGGAGTAATTGAAATGCTTAATATTAAAGGCATTGGAGCAAAAAAAATTAAAACGATTTGGAAAGAGCTGGGGATTGAAACTATTCAGGAATTATTGGAAGCCTGTAAAGCCAATAAGATTTCCCAATTAAAAGGTTTTGGTGCCAAAACTGAAGATCTAATTATTGAGAAAATAGAATATATCAGGTCAAATGCTCATAAACTAAGATATGCTGATGCGGAACCTTTCGGGATCAAATTAAAAGAATTAATTGAAAAATCTGGGGTAAAATCCAAAGTTGAAATTTCCGGACAATTGAGGAGATGTCTTGAAATTGTTGATAAAATCCAGTTGGTAGTTGGTTCTGAAAATATTAATGAAATCAAAAATATCCTTAAAGATCAAAAATGGATTACTTATGAGGAATTGATTTCAGGACCATTTTCCTGGAAAGGGACAGTGAATGAAAATGGGGTTCCAATTGAAATAAAATTTGCATCAGAAGAAAATTTTACAAGCCAGTTATTTCTCCACTCTGCCTCTCCAGATCATCTTGCCTTTCAGAATAATTTGGGCAAAAGTTTAAGAAGCCAGGCTGAACTGAGTAAATGGGAATCTGAGGGTAAACTTTATGAAGCTAATCAACTCCAATTCATCCCTCCGGAAATGCGGGAAGGGTTTGCTGAATTAGAGCAAGCTAAAAATAAGGCATTACCTACGCTGGTAGAACTCAAGGATTTAAAGGGAATTTTGCATAATCACAGTACTTATAGTGATGGAAAGCATTCTCTTGAGCAAATGGCGGTATATTGTAAAGAATTGGGTTATGAATATTTAGGTATTTCAGATCATTCGGTTTCTGCTTTTTATGCCAATGGACTTGATGATCACAGAATCGCTCAGCAGCATTCAGAAATAGATGAATTAAATAAAAAATTAGCTCCATTTAAAATTTTTAAGGGAATTGAATCAGACATTTTAAATGATGGAAGTTTAGATTATCCTGAGGATATTCTTAAATCTTTCGATTTTATTGTGGCAAGTATTCATTCCAATCTCAGTATGAATATTGAAAAGGCTAATGAGAGATTAATAAAGGCAATTGAAAATCCATATACCACTATTTTGGGACACCCCACCGGCAGATTGTTACTGAAAAGGGAAGGTTATCCGATAGATCATAAAGCAGTTATTGATGCTTGTGCTAAAAACAATGTGGCTATTGAAATTAATGCCAATCCATGGCGACTTGACTTAGATTGGAGATGGGTCAAATATGCTATTGATCAAAATATAATGATTAGCATTAATCCAGATGCTCATGAAAAAGATGGTTACCATGATATGAAATATGGGCTTTTGGTTGGAAGAAAGGCTGGGCTTTCTAAAGAAATGACATTAAATGCCCTCAACTTGGAAGCGTTTGAAAATTATTTAAAGAATAAATTGGCAGGGCAAAAGTAAATGGTGAACAAGGAGAAAAACTATATATTACTAATTGATTGTACAGATGAAAAAGGTCTTGTGCATAAAATTTCCGGGATTTTGTACGGTCATAGTTTTAATATGATTGGCAATAGTGAATATGTAGACAGGGAAAACAATCACTTCTTTATGAGAACGGAGTTGATTGGAGATTTTAGCAGGGAAAAACTCACAAAAGAATTAAAATCTGTTTTGCCAGAGGATGCCAAAATCAACTTTCATGGAAAAAAGAAAAAAGATATTGTTGTATTAGCCACAAAGGAATATCATTGTTTAGGAGACTTATTGGTAAGACATCATTTTGGAGATTTAAATGCTAATATTAAGGCAGTAATTAGTAATCATAATAAACTGGAAAAGTTCACTAAAAAGTTTGATATTCCCTATCATTTTATTTCCCATGAAAATATGGATAGGGATATTCATGAAAATAAGGTAGCTGAAATTGTACAGTCGTATAATCCTGAATACGTTATTTTAGCGAAATACATGAGAATTCTTTCACCTATGTTTGTTGAAAAATTTTCTAATAAAATTATCAATATTCATCATTCCTTTCTACCAGCATTTATTGGAGCAAACCCTTATAAGCAAGCTTATAACCGAGGAGTAAAAATCATTGGGGCAACTGCTCATTTCGTAAATAATGAATTGGATGAAGGACCAATTATATTACAGGATATTACTCATGTAGACCATAAAATGACTGCAAAGGATATGTCAAAGGCTGGCAGAGATGTAGAAAAAATTGTTTTGGCTAAAGCTTTAAAGTCGGTGTTTGATGACAGGGTATTTATTGATGGTAATAAAACTATTATTTTTGATTAAAGAGAGGTAACAATTTCAGAAGGGTTTATTCTAATTTTGCGATCTTGAAGAGCTTATAAAAGAAAATTAAGCACCCGTGCTATTATTTATGAGAAATAGTATTCTCTCTATCAGTCTTTTATGGCAAAATAATACACAGTTAATTTTGATTAATTACTTAAAACATGAAATATAGATTTCCATCAAAAAGGAAGAACCCCAGGAAGACTGATGCCCAACCTTTAAAGGCTGCCTTACAAGATATGTTTAAATCCATGAGAATGGAGAATAGATATAAATTTGCTCTGGTTGTAGAACTCTGGGGAAAAGTAATGGGCCAAACTG
>JAHQVQ010000324.1 GCA_019634305.1 Flammeovirgaceae bacterium
CACTGAATGCTCGTTTTACATCACTTTCACTTGTATCTTCTTTTTTTAACTTGAAAAAGTAAAAGAAAATGGTTCTTTTCTTCAATTTATCAATGGTATTAATATCTGGCAAAAGTTGCTGCATATCTTCCTTATTATTGTTTACAATTTTTGATAGAACAATGTTTTCTGCTCCAGTATTCTCAATTTTACCACTAATTTGAATTTTCCCATCAGTACCTCCCTGAGATTGAACTGGAGAATTACAACTCATGGTAATCAATGGCAAAAGCAACAATATTAATTTTTTCACGATATATTTATTTTGATTAAAGTATTAGCCTTTGTGGTACAAAGGAAAGGATTTCTTTCCAAATAATTGGGTTTGAGGTTAAGATCAATAAAAATAAGCTAACCCTTTCACATATTTGAAAAAGAATAACAAAAAAATAAAAAGAAGAATTCAGTTTAACCTAAGTATGAATTAGTGGTGATAAACTATGCCTTTTCTAATGCTTCCTGAATTAATTTATTTGTTTTCTTTGGATCTACTTTACCCTTACTGAGTTTCATAACCTCCCCCATAAACATGCCAATAAGGCCTTTTTTTCCTTTTTGATAGGCTTTAACTTTATCCGGATTTTTTTCAATCACCTCTTGTATTAATGGCAGAATAAAATCATTTCCACTCTCCTGGATAAGGTTCAGTTCCTGAGCAACCGTAAGAGCAGATTTTTCTGGTGAAGCAATCATTGCCTTAAACAATTTACCTGAAGCTGCTGAATTGCTTACTTTATTGCTATCTACCAAGGCTATTATCTCTGCTATTTTACTTGGAGACAGAGGAAAATCAATCATCTCAATACTTTTGTCATTGAGATATGATTTGATGGAAGTCATTACCAGATTGGAAGCTGCTTTGTAGTTGGAAGAGTAGTTGCAAATTTGGTCAAAAAATAAGGCCACATCCTGAGAATCTACCAAAACATTGGCGTCATACTCTGGTAAATTATACCCTGCAGTGAATTTTTTAAATAGTGCTTTGGGCAACTGAGGCATTTCTGCCTTTATTTTATTTAGCCAGTCATCTGTAATAATAAGTGGGGGAAGGTCTGGTTCTGGAAAATAACGATAGTCATTAAGCGCTTCCTTACTTCTCATGCCATAGGTTTTCCCTGTCTGTGCATCAAAAGTTCTGGTTTCAGAAATGATTTCTTCATTATTTTCAATCATTTCGATTTGTCGAAGTTGTTCATAATCTATAGCTTTCTGAACATTTCTCATGGAATTCATATTCTTCACTTCTACCTTCACTCCATATTCCTTAGCTCCTTTTAGCCTTATGGAAATATTGGCATCACACCTCATAGAACCTTCTTCCATATTTCCATCACAAACGCCCAGGTATCTTACCAATCGTCTAATTTCCATTAGGCAAGAATAAGCTTCTTCAGAATGTCTTAAATCTGGTTCTGTAACAATTTCAATTAATGGAACACCTGCTCTATTTAGGTCAATTAATGTATCCTTTTCTCCTTCCTTATGAATGGATTTCCCTGCATCTTCTTCCATGTGAATTCGGTTCAACCTGATGGACGATTTAATGCCGGATTTAGTTTTTACATTTATTTTTCCTCCAATACAAATGGGGTGTTTTTCCTGTGTAATCTGAAATCCTTTAGGTAGATCAGGATAAAAATAATTCTTCCTGTCATAAATATTATATCGATTAATTTCACTTTCACAAGCTAATCCCATCTTAATGGAATATTCTATTGCTACCTTATTACTTTTTGGTAAGGTACCTGGATGTGCCAGTGTAATTACACTAATATTGGTGTTTGGTTCTTCCCCAAAAGAATTGGCATCATCGCAAAATGCCTTGCTTTTTGTTGCTAATTGAGCATGTATTTCCAACCCCACTACCAACTGATATTTATCTATTATTACTTTATCCATTAAATAAATGATCTTCAATTACCTTAAATAAAAATCCCACTTTCAAAAGCAGGTTTTGATAATGATAAACAATACAAACAATTATTACATAAATTTCAATAATTGTCTTTCATTGTTAGATAACTCCTCAAAATTCAGTGAATTTATTAATAAAATACACATTCAAATTGAAGTACAAAAGTAATCAAATTCTTTTAATGCATTCCTTTTATTCTTTGAAAGAATAAAAGATAGAGACGATATTTCTGCGAAACCTAGTTCTAAAACCTTGTCAAAAAAAGGGCTACTAAAATTATAGATAATGGAAGATGATTTCATTGGAATTCATGCTTTGGTATGTAAGCAGCTCTAATGCAAAATGAATGTAATAATTTGGATGTTTTTACGGCTTATAACATAAAATAAACTAATACTTAGTCAGTATTGAAATAAGGAAATTTAGAAGGGGGTTTGAGATAATAGGAAATTGTTTAGTCTTTCTCCATTTCTTCTTTAAATAAGCTCCTGTAATTACAGAGAGAAGAAAATTCAAATGCATGCATAGAAATTTACTTTTTATTTTTTTCATAATCATAATTTGCGGTTTTAACCAGGTTATTGTAAAGGCCTCCAACCCGGAAAGTTTGGTTAATACGGTAGTGTTGGATTCTGAAAATAGTAGACACGGTTACTTAAATCAACATCTTTTCGTTTTTCAAGACTCCACTAATCTACTCACCTTCAATGAAGTTATATCTGAAAAATATATACATTCGTTTCTCCCATTTAAAAATTATGACAAAAACTTAAAAGCATCAAATACTTACTGGGGAAGGATTTCAATTAAAAATAATTCTTCGGAAGACAAAAGTTGGTTATTTCATACTGCACAGAAAGGGACAAATTTTTCAGAAGTATATTATCATAATAAAAAGGGCGAACTGGTGACCAAGGAAACTGGTGAATATGTACCTTTCGATGAAAAAGAACTGCCAAAAAACAGACAATGTAAGGTGATTCTAAGCATTCCGGCCAAAAGTACTTTGAATGTTTTTATAAAAATAAAAAATGTAGACAAGAGGCCCCCGGTCTTTGATGTGAAAATAAGTTCGATAGAAGCTTACCATCAGGATTTGGAGCAAAGAAATTTATTTCAGGGTATTTTTCAGGGTATTATCTGGATAATGATGGTTTATAACCTATTCCTTTATTTTTATATAAAAGATAAGGCTTACCTTTTTTATGCAGTATATATAGGTACCATGATGCTCTATTTTGTATATTATTACGGTTTTGCAATTGAAAGTATTGCTAAAAATTTTCCTCAGGTCAATCCATTTATTTATGTTTTTTCAGGGTTAGCTACAGTAAATTATTTCCAATTCATTAGGTTATTTGTTGATACAAAAAAACTTATTCCCTATTGGGATAAAATTTTATTATGGATCATTAGAGGTAGATTACTAATTCTTGGAGTGGAGTTGTCAATTCTTTCTATAGACTTTAATTATTACCTTGTTAGTAAAATTAGCACCTATGTTTTATTGGCTGCCGTGTTGTTTTCGAGTGTTTTATTAATTGCATTACTAAAAACTAGGAGTAGTCTTGCTTTGTATTTAATTTTTGGTACTGTAAGTCTTAAAATTATGGCACTTTTAGCCACTTTTCTATTGGTGTTTTGGGAAGTTAGTTTTGCTGTGAGCTTCATTCAGTTGGGAATTATTCTTGAAATTTTACTATTTAGTTTTGGTTTGGGATATAGATTTAAACTTAATGATGAAAAAAGAATAAATGAACAAGAACAGCTTATCAATAGATTGAAAAAAAGTGAAAAACTAAGGATTGAGCTTAATCAGGAGTTGGAAAAAAAGGTGCAGGAGAGAACAGAAAAGGTACGGGAACACCAACAAGAAATTGCCTTACAAGCCAAAGAACTAGTGGAGATGAATTGGGAGTTGTATGAAAAAAATGATGAATTGTACAAAACAAATGATGAACTTGAAATTACAAACCATAAATTGAGCTCAAGTAATAAGGAATTAAACTTTCTAAATGAAAAGTTAAATAATACACTCGGACAGCTAAAAGCAGCCCAAGTTCAGCTTATTCAATCTGAAAAAATGGCTTCTGTCGGTTTATTAACAGCAGGTATTGCCCATGAAATTAATAACCCAATCAATTTTGTTTATGCAGGCGTAGAAGCGCTGGAAATGGTTTTGACTGAGCTTATGGAAGTTTTGGAACACTATGATAAAATTGGGTCTGAAAATTCAAAGGAAGAAATTATAGCTTTCCTTGATGATATGGAGAGGATGAAAGATGAGTTTGATTTTGAAGGGAATAAGGAAGATGCTATGGCGCTAATTAAGGATATTAAAGAAGGTGCCGTTAGAACTGCTGAAATAGTGAGAGGGCTAAGGGTATTTTCAAGGCTTGATGAGGATGAATTAAAGTCTGCGAATATTCATGAAGGCCTTGACTCTACATTAACACTTTTAAGGACACAACTCAAGGAGGGCGTTAATGTTATTAAGGAATATGATTCAAACCTTCCTATAGTAGAATGTTATCCGGGGCAGCTTAACCAGGTCTTTATGAATGTATTGGTGAATGCTATTCATGCGGTGAAAGATAAGGAAGACGCAGAGGAAGGTCAAGTCATTATCTCTACTACGGTTCATTCCATGGCTATTGCAGGAGAAGATTCTACAGAGTTTGATGAAGGAGATTTTGTTGAAATAAAGATAATTGATAATGGTAATGGAATACCTGAGGATGTAAAGGAGAAAATCTTCGAACCATTTTATACCACCAAAGACGTAGGAGAAGGAACTGGATTAGGACTGTCCATTAGCCATAGTATTATTGAAAAACATTTTGGAAAAATTGCTGCTGAAAGTAAAGAAGGTGAAGGTACAAGTTTCAGTATTATAATACCAGTGAAGCAAAATAATTAGATCTAGTCTTTTAAATTTAATTTTTTGAAAAGCCTTTCCATTTTATAAGGCTATATTTTTTCTATTGTCCACCACTACTTTTTTTCTCTAAAACGCTTCTATTTTTAATGGATTGATAATGTGGAAATATTGGATTAATACTGTACCCACACACACACAATTGTTTTGTTCATTTACTCAGAAACTAAATCTAATGATATAAATCTGGAACCAGAAATCATAAAATTACTTGATTAAAAAGTAGGTTGACAGTCTAAAGTAGGGACGATATAGATGAATAGATTTTATTAATGATGGATTGCAAAATAACCTTCTGGGAGTTGAGTATTGGGTTTTTTACAAAATCAAAAGTATTCTTCCTTTTATCATGATTATTACTAAGGTCTTTGATTTAATGGGATTTTAATAATTTATAGAAATGTTATTAACTTGGTTATTTCAAACTAATTTTTACTTGATTCGGAATGATGGAATTTAAGGCACCATTTACATTTTATAATTATTTATCATGTAAATTGTCTGAATGGGGAATGTTTTTTAATACCTGACCAGAAAATTAAACTCATTTATATGATTAGAAAGCTACAATTAATTTTCACTTTAATTGCACTTCCATTTTTACTTAAAGGGGCCGAACCTTTGTATGTTTCTGGAGCTAATGAAAATATCCTTATTGGAAATTCATATCTGGAACTATTAATAGATTCTACAAACAAAATTGCTATCGATCAGATTATTGAAAAGGAAATATTTGATCAATTTTCAGCTAGCAAGAATTCAATAATTCAGATTAATAATCCTGATGCAACTTATTGGATTAAATTTAACCTATATGGTGAGGGATTAACAGAGGAGCAATGGTTAATCGAATCGAGTGACCTGCATCAGGAATATATTAGTGGATATTATCAAATTAGGGGAGAGGTATTTTTTATGGATGAAACGGGTTTTAATCAAAAATTTAGAACCCGAGATTATTTGCACAAAAATTTCTTATTTAAGGTTCCCCAAATTATTGATAGTAAAGAGGTAATTACTTTCTATTTTAAAGTCAGAGCATCCAATAATCCTGTAAGTATTTTACGTTTACGGACGAGTAAGTATCAAATATTTTACAGTATTAATGAATATTATTTGCTAGGAATATTTTATGGAATATTATTAATAATGGCGATCTATAATTTGTTGTTGTTTTTTTCCATAAAAGAAAAATTCTATTTGTATTTTGTTTTTTACATTTTGAGTTGTACTTTGTTAGGGTTCTCTGAGGATGGAATTGGTTTTCAATATATTTGGGGTGATTGGCCATTATTTAATCATATTTTTGGTAATTATGCGGCTCCTTTTATCTTTCTTCTATGTTTTACAATTTATGCTAAATCATTTTTAGAATTAAAAAAACTATTTCCAAAACTAAATTTCCTGATTAATGTATTTGTTG
The DNA here is from genome assembly GCA_019634305.1 of Flammeovirgaceae bacterium. Taxonomy (GTDB): domain Bacteria; phylum Bacteroidota; class Bacteroidia; order Cytophagales; family Flammeovirgaceae; genus Flexithrix. The sequence continues at coordinate 6,316 of JAHQVQ010000324.1, forward strand.
GTATTTACAGTGTAATATACCTATTTAGCGAAATAAACCATTTTGAAGCCCCATTTTTCTATTTGTTTCCTTTTGTATTAATATACTTCGGCTCTGTGCAAACTTGGCGTATGGGACATAGGTCTTCTAGGTTTTTTGTGATTGGATATTCATTTACCTTATTAGGTGTAATCTCTTTGATACTCAGAAGGTATGGATTTACTGTTTCTGACAATATTCTTTTTGTGTATAGCTTGGATATTGGATTTATTGTTGAAATTGTACTTTTTTCTCTTGCTCAAGCAGATCGTTTTAAAATTGTGAAGAATGAAAAAGAGATTGCCCAGCAGAAAACAATTGAACAATTAAAAGAGAATGAACGAATTAAGGATAGGATAAATAAAGAAATAGAACAAAAGGTAATTGAAAGAACTCTTGAAATAGAGGAAAACAAAAAAATAATTGAATTAAAAAACAAGGCATTAAATGAGGCAAATGGAAAACTTCATAGCCAAACTTTAGAATTAAAGCAGAAAAAAGCTGAAATTGAGAAGATTAACAGTAGCCTAAATAATGAAAATTTGGAACTTCATGGAAATATTAATGACTTGTTAAAGGCGAGAGTTATGATGAGTAATGTTTCTTTTGAAGAATTTGAAAAAATTTTTCCAGATGATGATGCTTGTTACAAATATTTGGATGAACTTAAATGGTCGGGTAAATACAAATGTAACAAGTGTGGAAATGAAAAATTTATACCAGGAATTGGAAATTATAGCAGAAGATGTACAAAATGTAGATACAATGAATCTTGTACAACAAATACCATTTTTCAAAGGAGTCATTTACCAATGAAAAAGGCTTTTTACTTACTTTTTTTGGTGTATGTAAATGGTGATGGAATTACTGCTAGCCAACTTTCGAAAATTTTAGATCTCCGTCAAAATACTTGTTGGAAGTTTAAGGGAAAAATTCAAGAAAGAATTCATAAGATAAAAAAAGAAAATCATATTGGTGAGGTGGATGGATGGGGAAAAATTATTAAATTGTAGGTAATTAAAGAATAAATAGATGTGCAGAATTAAATATACTTAATAAGTGCCACAACTTTTTGATAATGAGATAAAAGTACTCAATATAAAATAGTACTGGTACTTAATA
>JAHQVQ010000325.1 GCA_019634305.1 Flammeovirgaceae bacterium
CCAAGGGTAAGCCCTAAAAATCCAAATCCAAATTCTTCCTGGTCTAAGCTCATGATCACAAATCCGGAAAAAAGAACTATTAAACCCAAAAACATGATTTTATAATTCCTTTTGGAAAAAACCAGTATTCTATTTTGGTCCTTCATTATCTTAATATTTTTTGATGAATGTAACTGAACAATAAACAATATATAGCCATTTAAAAAAATTAAATACAAATTCTCTTAAGCATAGATTCAAAAGAAAAAATTCATTTTTAAGGCTAAAAAAATAAAGTTACAATATTACGGTTTGTTAAAGTTAATTTAAAATTTGAAGCAGCAAAAAATTAGATTTAAGAAAGTATAGTAATGCGAGGTTACCTTAAATAAAAGAAAATAGGAAGGAAAATGTGTTAATGGAAGTAAATGATGATTAGTAAAGTTCGTCAAGCTTCAATTTTAAATATTTTGAAACAGCAGAATAAGCACTAAAATAACTAATAGAAATACCAATAATAATAATTGAAAGGAAGACTATAGAGATTTCTATTAAGTTCAAATTCGATTCAAATCCATCTAGAAACGGTTTTGTTAAAAATAAAAGAATTGATAGAAATGCGATAGCTATTCCTCCTCCCAAACATCCTTGTAAAATAGCCCTTAGCAAAAATGGCTTTTTTATAAAGTAGGGTGTTGCACCTACTAATTGCATGCTTCTAATCAAAAATCTTTGAGAAAAAAGAGCCAATTTTATCGCATTATTAATCAGTATCACTACAGTGAACAATAACATTCCAACGAGGATTACTAATATCAATCCTACCCTTTTTATATTATCATTTATACTTAGAATTAATTCTTTTAGATTTCGTGTGAATGCTACCTCAAAAACCTGAGAATGAGACTCCAAATCAAGCTTTACGAAATCCATATTTTCGTTGGTTTGATAGGTTTGGGAAAGAATAATTATATAAGAATCTCTCAATGGATTTTCCCCTAAAAACTCTATAAAATCTTCTCCTGTATCTTCAATAAGTTGTTTAGCTGCATTTTCCTTTGATAGATACCTTACAGCTGCTTTTCCATCATTTTTCAAGATATATTCCTTACTTTGTAATTGATTTACCAATTCCGACCTTTCTTCATTGGTAAGCTCTGACTTTAGAAATACCTGAATTTCAATATCCTTTTTAAGATTATAGGTTAAATTATTCGCCAAAATTACCAATAAACAAAAAAGTCCAATCATAAATAAGGCTGTAGAAATACTTACAAGCACATTTATAAAAGGATAACTCCCTACCTGTTTTTTAGCTTGATATTTTACTTTTGAACCCAATCTGAAAAAATTATTAATTTAAAAATTTTATTCTGTGAAAGGAAAGCGTTTTTAACCTTTCTTCCTGCAATTTTCAGTTCCCTTGGCAAAATTAATTATTGCAGCTTTTTTGCCCAACTTCTAAGGTATTAACATTTTCTCCTTTAAATAATTATATAACCCAGTCACTACTTTAAAATCATTGGAAGTAAAATTTAAAATTTCCATAAATGAGTATTTCCAATGTTTAACTTTACCCTTAAATTAATCTAAAATTCATGACTATCCATAATCAATTCGAATTCTTTCCTGGAAACCCTTCCGATCAAATTGACCTAAATAACGCCCAATTTTTAATTTTCTCAGGTGACAAAGTATTAGTTGAATTTATTCAGGAAAAACCATCTTTATTTTTTCATCAAATTCCTTTTGAATCCCCTGATAATCAGATATCAACTGAATATTTAGGATTACTTAATGATAAAGCCTGTTTTTCTGTTAGTTTGGACCAGACACATCCTGAAATAGAAAAATTTGAATGGCTTACCTTAAGATCACTAGTTACCATAGTGGAGAAAGAATTATTTCTGCTATTAGGTAGGGCCAGACAAACAAATTTCTGGGCTAAAAATAACAGATTTTGTGGACAATGCGGAACACCAACGATTTCCATACCCGAGGAAAAAGCGAAATCATGTCCCAATTGTAAGACACTTTTTTATCCTAATATCTATCCGGCCATAATAGTGGCTATAGAAAAAGATGGGAAAATATTACTGGCTCATGCCAAAAGGTTTAAGGAGAATTTTTACAGCGTACTAGCAGGGTTTCTGGAAATTGGCGAATCTTTTGAAGATTGCTTAAATCGTGAAGTTTATGAAGAAGTAGGAATTAAAGTGAAGAATATTCAATATTTTGGAAGCCAGGCATGGGCATTTCCAAGCTCTATGATGGTTGGGTTTACAGCAGAATGGGCTAGTGGAGCTATAAAAGTAGATGATGATGAAATTTCTGATGCCAACTGGTATTTTCCTGATGAATTGCCTCTCACTCCAGGGGAATATAGTATTGCAGGTCAATTAATCAAGTGGTTTATCAATAAACACAAAAAGAAAGCCTAATCAGCCTCCTTTGGTGTTGTATCAAGTCAACATTGTATCCCTGAATTTGATTCACATATAATTACTTCTATTGGGTTATTTTTTCCTTCTTTTCTTTGGTTTAGCAACTGCTACTTTTCCGGAAATCTCCTCATCACCAAATCCTAAAGAAAGCTGTGTTCCCCCAGTAATGGCTGCTATACCTGGTCTTTCAAAAGGTTTGGAGGTTTGTCTTTTAGGAACTTTAAAACCAATAGTTGCAGTTGTTTCTTTTTCTTCTTTAAGAATAGGCTGTTCCTTTTTAGTGTCTTCCTCTTTATTTTTTTTTCCGTCAGTTAAAATTGAAGTCTGCTTGCCAGTCTTGTTTATTAAACTCTCTTCTATACTATTAGCACTAATTAATTCTAAGATTTTCTTTAAATCCTCATCTTTACCATCATCTTTTTCCAACTCCTTCTGAGCCAAAATTTCTTCCCCTTCAATGGCAGTCCTGTAATCAAAATAAACCAGGAAAAATACGATAAGGACAATGATAAGTTCATTCACCCCTGATAAGACAGCAAAGGCAAACTGATCAAAAGAGGATTTCTCCTTATCTCCCTGAATTTTACTTTTATAATCTCCATCAATATTTTCGATGGATTCACTCAAAGCTTTTTCCAAATAAGCCAGTTTATCAGTATAGGAGGAAACAGTTTTGGCCGTAATCTCATTGTACAAATTAATTTTCCCTTTGTAACTCACAGAAGCCTTAAAATCTTCCAATCCTTTTTTCTCTGCCCCTATTCTGGATTCATAATAATTGATCAAACTATCTCGCTTATTGGTAAAGTCTTTTACGATTTCTTCTTCGGAATCATTTTGTAAAGCATAATACTTTTTAGCACCTTCAATTGAGACACAAATTGATCCGCACAATAACAACATGGTCAAAACAGCCATCCCAAATGGGACTTTATTTACCCTGTAATAGGTTTCAAAAACGTTTGCCAACAAAATACTTTTGGCAATTTCCCAAAAAGCGAGAAACAAGCCAGCCAATACGAAAGAAAGATAAATATTCTGAATAGCCGTATCAATTAGGAAGGAAACAAATACCAGCCCGGTTAGAATACTAAACAAATGAAAAATGAATCGGAAATATTTACTACTATCTTTAAGATAGCTGAATTTTTCACCAAATGTTTTAAACCTAAACCTATCCTTTGCCCGCTTTACTTCCTGCTCAAATTCCTTATTATTTAAAAGCTCCTGAAGCTCGTTATCAATTTTCGCCAAGACTTTACAGTTAAATTAATAAACTTGATTTTTATTTTGGAAAGCCAATTTAAATCTAAATTAACATTGGGTGCAACTGAACCCGAATTTTATTTGTGAACAACTATGTGGATAAGATGTTGATAACTTGTTGATATGTTGTGAATAAGGTGGATTTTATGTTAATTCTTTGATTATCAGATAAATGAATTTAATTTTTTTATTGTTTGATAACACTGAAAAAATGATAAATTATGTGAAATTTTAGCTTTCTAGGATCATCATTTTGTAACAATCCTTTAACAAATAGTATTAAAATTTTAATTTTTAAGCAAAATAAAAGACACTCAAAATGAGTGTCCTTTACCGATGTTCTACATGTTAACTAAATGTAATTTTAAAGCATTACCAGGAATGCAAAAGTCTTATTCTATATTTTTGATTATTTTTAAATCTCTACTTTAAAATCTGTAAGAATAATATCGTTTTTTATTATCCCTATCAATCACTTCCACAATTACTCGCCCTCTAATCCTAATAAGAATTTCTTCTAAATCTTCAGGTTTTTCTATTTTATAATTATTAATCGCCACAATCACTTCCCCTTCTTTTATATCCATATTATGGATTAACCCCCGCTCTACTTGTTTCACTCTTATCCCACTTTCAATTCCAAGTCGGGTTCTTTCCATTTTTGGAACAACTTCAAAGGTAGCTCCTAGTTTTTCAGCATTGTAGGTGATTTTCTTAACGATCCCGGTAGTTCCTTCCACATTGGTGAGAATTACATCTTTAACGTAATTTTCCTTTCCTCTCTTGTATTTAATCTTAATTTTATCCCCAGGTCGATGAAAACCCAGCTGTTCATCAAACAAAGCCATTGAATTCACCTTATTTTCATTTATCTCTACAATGATATCTCCTTTTTCTATCCCAACACCTGCAGCGGCACCTTCTGGTTCAATAAAAGTTACGACCACTCCATCTAAATCATTAGTTCCCAACTGGTTGGATAGATCCTCATCTAAATCCACAACTTCAGCACCAATAAAAGCCTTTTGTACTTCGCCATACTGTTTCAAATCACGAACAACTTTGGTCACAATATCAGAAGGAACAGCAAAGCCATATCCTGCATAGGAACCAGTTCTGGAAAGAATAGCCGTATTAATCCCAACTAAATCTCCCTCCAAATTTACAAGAGCCCCTCCACTATTTCCAGGATTAATAGCAGCATCTGTCTGAATAAATGATTCTATTGGGAAAATATCTTCTAGAATATTTATTCTCCTTCCTTTTGCACTTACTATTCCAGCTGTTACTGTGGATTGCAAATTAAAGGGGTTTCCAACAGCTAAAACCCATTCACCAACATTCAATTCTTTTGAACTTGCAACTTTAATAAATGGAAGGTTTTTCGCATCAATTTTCACCAATGCCAGGTCAGTAGATGGATCAGTTCCTATTAATTTTGCCTGATAAGATTTTTTATTAAAAATAACTTCTATTTCATCCGCACCATCAATCACATGGTTATTGGTAACGATATAACCATCTTTTGAAAAAATAACGCCTGACCCAGATCCTGCTACTTTTCTCTGTGGTTGCCTATTATAAAAATACATATCAAACCAACTGTATCTTTCAACATCCTGTTTGGAAATAGTTTTAATATAAACCACACATTCAGTACTGATTTTTGAGGC
>JAHQVQ010000326.1 GCA_019634305.1 Flammeovirgaceae bacterium
ATGGCCTTCTCCACCAGTTCAAGTGCAGCTACTTTGCCAGTAACCATGGATTGTGTAGAAAATAACCTTGGGGTTTCCAACCAAACTGCAAGTTTTGTATTACCACTTGGAGCCACAGTGAATATGGATGGAACTAGCCTTTACCAAGGTGTTGCTGCCGTTTTTATTGCCCAGGCTTACGGTCTTGATCTTTCTATAGGTCAGCAACTAGGAATTGTAATAACAGCCACACTTGCCTCTATTGGAGCGGCAGCAGTTCCCGGAGCAGGAATTATCATGTTGGTCATTGTTCTGGAGCAAGCCAAGATTCCCGTTGAAGGAATAGCCCTAATTCTTGCACCTGATAGAATCTTGGATATGATGCGAACAGTGGTAAATATCACAGGAGATTCCTCTGTTTGTGTAATGGTAGAAAATGCTATTTCCAAAAAGAAAGCAAAAGCCAATCTGGGAAATGAAAATGCAGAAGCAGCTTAATGAAATAAATCATAAAATGGACTGGTGTTTAAAGCAATCTACCAGTTTTTAAATTACCGTACCAGGCAATAGGATGATCATCATCCATCCCAAATGTTTTATCCTTTGCCAGAAACAAAAGTTGGCCATTAGGATCAAAATTAGTTTCGTCTAAAGTATACACTTTTTTCCCTGTTTCCCTTGGATTATCAAAAAAAATGAGTGGAAGACCTAAAATGGTGAAAAATATTATTCTGAACGGTTTTTTCATGAAGTTGTTACTCTAGAGGCGGGGTGTGCTTTTTATCCAAAAGAGAATAGTTTTGAATGTTATTCCATTTCAGTTCAAAAAAACAAAATATGGAAATCATACATGAAAAAGAAGGACAAAAAGGGAGGTTTTTGATAAAACCTGATCTTGAAAATTTGGCTAAAATGACCTACAGCAAAGCAGGAACAAGAATGATAATAATTGACCATACTGAAGTTTCTGATTCTCTTAAGGGTCAGGGGGTAGGAAAAAAGTTAGTTTATGAAGCAGTGCAATGGGCAAGAAAAAATAATATTAAAATTATTCCTTTATGTCCATTTGCTAAATCAGTGTTTCAAAAGGAAAAGGAAATTAGAGATGTATTGAGTTAATGGATCGTAAATACTTTTATGAAATTTTTCAAAAGCATTAAAATTCCCTACTTGAAATAGCATTTTTCTCCGCGAATTGATATAATTAGGGAAAATTTCCCTTAACCTTAATTATTAAATTTTTGTATGTGGTTTGTAGATTTTCCATCAATTATAAATAAAGCATGGGAGGCATATGGCAATCCCAGAAAAATCAAATCCATTACCGATATAAGTGCCAAAGTTTCTACCAATAGTGTTTATAAGGTCCAATTCAGTTATAGAAAGTTTGTTATTGCCAAACTCTCTTTTTTTGGGAAATATGAACATTTTAAAGAAGACCATAATATTATTAACAACCTGGCTTATAGCCTTCCACCTCCTTTCCAAAATACATTAGCCCATTCTCTTACTAAAAATGATGAGGTTTTTACTTTTAGGTATCAAGAAGACGAAATTGATGTTTGGGTTGTATTCTACCAACCGGTAAAAATTAAAGAAAAACTGCCTCCACGATTAAAGGAAAAGCATATCATAAAGCTTGCAAAAACAATTGGGAAATTCCACAAATCATGTTTTGAAACTAAAGGCGAAATACCTAAATCAACAAAGACTTTTTCTAGCGATATTTCAGATTTATATAATCATTTAGACACACAAGAAGGAAAATATGAATTTGGGTTACAAATTGGTACCATTAAAAAACACTGTGAAATTTTTCTGAAAAATCAGGAAGAAATTTCAAATTCAAACCTTATAGAAATTCCTGTTTTTGTAGATTGGAATATTGGGAATTTTTCTATTACAAAATCGGGACAATTATACAGCCGATGGGATTATGATTGGTTTAGAATAGGTTCCAGAGTATTGGATTTTTATTTCTTTAGTAGGGTAGTTTCAGATATTGGAGATAAAACAACTTTTAGTTACCTAATGTCCACTTTACAGGAAGAAAGATTCATTTTATTCTTGCAGGAATACCACAAAGTATTTCCCCTATCTATTGAAGAAATTAAATTTATTAAGGAAGCCTACAGGTTTTTCATCCTAAACTATGTGTTAAAAGATGGAAACAGATTTTTTCATCAATTTTATGCTAATAAACTACAAAAAGAGGCATATGAAATTTATTTGCCATCTTTGGATAGTAAATTTGATGAAGATAAATTGGTTAAGGCACTTAATTTATAAGGAAAAGTTATGGATATTATCCCCTTTAAAGAAATTGTAGATAAATATAAAGTTGTATTTTTTGATGCTTTTGGTGTACTAAAAAATTATAAAGGCTTAATCCCAGATATTGAAAAGACTTTTGATTATTTGAGGGAAAAGAATATTGAATTTTACATATTAACAAATGATGCCTCACGAAGCCCAGAGGAACTTGCACAAAGTTATATTGACAAAGGATTGGATTTTATTACAGCAGAAAAAATAATTTCCTCAGGAATGCTTGCTCGGGAATATCTCAAATATAAGGTAAATCATGGAACTGTTGCCTATTTGGGAACTGAAGCTTCCGCTCATTATGTAGAGACAGTAGGTCTGAAAACTATATCTATTCGGGATATTGATTTGGAAGATGAAAATAACCATCTGATCAATGCCCTTGTGATGCTAGACGATGAAGGGTTTGACTGGAAGGATGATATAAACAAAGCAATTAATCTACTAAGGAGGTTCAACATGCCGGTAATTGTAGCCAATACCGATTCGGCATACCCTGTATCCAAAGAAGAGGTTGCAATAGCTGTTGGTTCACTTGCCGATATGATGGAATTTGTGGTTAGAAAAACTTTCATCAGATTTGGGAAACCAGATGCACAAATGTTCAATTTCGCATTTCAACATGTTCATAAAAATGGGAGTATTTATGACAAAAATGAGATCCTAATGGTAGGAGATTCTTTAAATACAGATATTATTGGCGGTAATAAATTTGGAATTGATACAGCTTTAGTATTAACAGGAAATACACTTCCAAAAAATGCACTTATTCAAATTGAATCTTCAGGCATAATCCCCAATTATATGTGCGATTCAGCTGTTGTTTAAAGTTTTTGTAAGAATTTTCACTTTATGCTTACTTATTAAAAAAAAGAGGTTAAACAATTAATAAATAATAAATTATGAGTCAATACGATCAAAATCAAATCGATATAAGCAAATTCAGACCCTTTATTATCTTAGGGATAATATTAATTGTGGTTTTTATTTTCGGTAGAAGCATTTTTGTAATTCTTCAACCTACAGAAAGAGGTGTTATTTTCAAGAAATATTCTAGTGGTTTGGATGTAGATGATGTAAAAGGGGAAGGGTTAAACATTGTAGCCCCTTGGAATGACATTATCATTTTCGAAATAGCCGAGCAACAAATTGAAGAAACAATGGATGTGCTTTCCCAGGACGGTCTTTCAATTAATATCGATGTTTCCTTACGATTCAGACCTCAACCTGATAAAATAGGCTTTTTGTATAAAGCTTTTAGAACTGAATATGTATCAAACCTGGTGCGTCCTGAGCTTAGATCAGCAGTTAGAGGAATTGTAGGACAATATACTCCAGAAGAACTTTATTCAACTAAAAGACAAGAAATTGAAACCCAGATTGAGGAAAAAACAAGAACAATTCTTAACAATAACTTTATTGAATTAAAAGCTTTATTATTCAGATCTATTAAATTACCACAAACCATCCAGAATTCTATTGAAGAAAAACTTGCAGCCGATCAGGAAGCACAGAAATATAATTACCTTATTGAAAAAGAGAAAAAAGAAGCCGAAAGAAGAAGAATTGATGCAGAAGGTAAAGCTGCTGCTAACCTTATTCTAAGTGCTAGTTTAACGGACAAAATTCTGCAAGAAAAAGGAATCCTTGCTACAGAAGAATTATCAAAATCTCCAAATGCTAAAATTATTGTAATTGGAAGTGGCAAAGATGGTTTACCTATAATTCTGGGGGATAATTAGACCTTATTACTACAAATTATTAAAATAAAAAGGAGAGTGTCCAACTCTTCTTTTTATTTTAATATCTCTGAGCCAGCATGAGCCAAGAAGATTAACCTAGCAAATACAAACCTTAGTTTTAATTTGTATATGGAATTAAGTTGAAATCCAATTCTACATCTTCTTCATATTCTTCCCCACTTTCTAACATGTCAACATCATTTTCCTCATAAAACCAGTTTATGGTTACATTTCCTTCCATTTCATTTTGGTATTCCTCCAACATATTAAGAATCTCCAAAAACCTCCTTGAAGAACTTGTATTGAAATAGATCATTCTAAAGTTAAAGGTGATTTCTTTACCAGGATTCCCTAAAAAAATTTCCAACCACTCAAATACTGGTTTAAAGAATTCTACAGTATATTCATGATAAGATTCCCCTTCAATTTCAAGAATATTTGTTTCTGTATTAAAGTCAATTCTTGGAATATAAGTAGAACTTGGTATACTAAAATTTTCCATGCTTTATAGTTCTTTATTTACTTTTACTGAAAGAATAAAAAATGATTTACGATTTTCATCAATTTGGATTTCATAATCCAAAGGATTTCCTGATCTCCTTCTCATATCAATAAACCCTAGGTTCGCTCCTGGTTTATTTGCTCTTTGTGGTTGTCTGCGATGTTTTCTATATAACTCCTTTAATTCTTCATCATTTAGTTTATTCAAATATTTAAACCTTGAGTTTATTTCTAAGGAATCCTCTTCCGAAATATAATTTCCAGAAGTAATAATATACTTCGAATCACTTTCACTTATAGTCAAAATCCCAACCCCAATATTTTTCCCATATTCTTTAGAAAAAACTCTGTTATCTGAATAATGATGAATATTTTGAGCCATCTCAATTACCAAGGCAAATATTCTTTTACTTAAAATTTTCTGATTTTGGATTTGATTGATCTTAGCTTGAATAAGTATCATGACATCTTGCGAAAAAGTACCTTGCATAGC
>JAHQVQ010000327.1 GCA_019634305.1 Flammeovirgaceae bacterium
AAATATTAATTGGGTATATTGTTAACAGGTTTTTTTGTGTAAAAAAAGCTAATTGTTGTAATAAATAATGGTTTTTTATGTATATACCTTATTTTGGGTATTGACTTCAAAGAATATTTGACTTAAATTTATAAGATCAGAATATTTCTCCAGCATTTATAGATTTTTGTAATTATCCTGAAACTAACTATTTTAATTTTTTTTAAAATTTGGTGTTGTCATAAATTTTGTTTGCATAACTTTCATTCAATATAACATTTTATTTCTTTGAATAACTCGAGAGTACTTTTTTTAAGTTTTTAGGTGTTATTTAGGTTTGTGAAAAAAATGCCTCAAATGGAATTTAAAAGGTGCCTGCTAACATGAATTAAAATGATTACCCTCGAATTAATTTTAGTTACTAAAGAAAGCCAATTTGCTGATAACCTGTCTGAATTAGTACAGGAGATGAAAAAAACACCTTCTCGAACTTCCTTGAATTTAACCAAAGATTTAGGTTTGAACAATCAGGTATTATTGATAGATGAAGATGCTATTGCCAATCAACCAGAAAATAACCTTAGTAGTTTAAGGACATTGTTTCCCTTTTCTCTTCAAATTTTATTTGTGGAGGCCGTACAAAAAAAAGAATTACAAAATTACCTGGGCTGGGGTTGTAATGCTTTGGTAATGAAAACAGATTCTATAAAAAAAATGAAAAAGGCTATTCTTTTAACTTGTGAGAGAGGTTTTTACCTCAATGATAATTTCAAAACGCTATTAAATATGCCTTATGAGGAGGAGAAAGTTAATTTGAATATTAAGGGTAAACAACCTCAAAGAATGAATTAAGATTTAACCCTGCTTTTAACAATAGACCAAAAAGCCGCTTCCGGCTTTTTTCTCGAAAATCCTGGTTGGCAAATAGCTTAATCAGGATTTACTTTTTTGTAATAACTAATTTTTGAGCTCTTTACCAATATTGGGGTAATCAGTAATAATTCCATCTACTCCCCAATCCAGCAGTTGTATCATTTTCGATTTTTCATTTACTGTCCAGGGAATTACAATCATCCCTATTTTGTGGAGTTTCTTTATTTTATCCTCATCCATGTATTTATAAGATGGGCTATAAATAGTTGGGGTAAAACCTAGTTCCTTTAATTGTTTTTCGATACTCACTTTTGAAACTAAAGCCGCAAGTTTATATTCTGGATATTCCCTATGCCAATACTTCAATACCCTAAAATCAAAACATTGTATGATTACTCTTTCAGCGGGTAAGTGTTTTTTAACTACATTATGTAAAAGTTGAGAAAATTCAGGAATTTCAGGATGAAAATTCCCATCTCCCTTAGGAGAGCTTTTTATTTCAATATTATAATTAACGGGAGGAAGATCATTTTCCTTAATGTACTTCTCTACTGAAATGATAACATCTTCCAATAAAGGTTTGGATGCTTTTTGAGATTGTTGATCTGGGAATTTTAGATTAAGGGTAGAACCGCAGTCAAATAATTGAATTTGAGCATAGTCTATTTCATAAATCTTATGTTTTTTTTCAGCTTTCTCTGAAATTTGATTATTCAAAGAATCAGTACATATTGAATGATTAAACCATGGCTCATGTGATACCACAACTTGATTATCTTTAGAAATAACAACATCCATTTCAAGTGTATTTACTCCAATTTCAAGTGCTTTTATAAAAGCCGGAATAGTGTTTTCTGGCATTAACCCCCTTGCTCCACGGTGTCCCTGTAAATCAAATTCAAAGGTTTGGGCTTTTCCTGAATAAAAATTTAAGAAGAAAAATAATAAAAAGTATTGGAAGGGGAAGCAACTGGTTCGCATTTTTATGGGTTTAGAATTTTGAAGGCTTTAATTAATTCTTTAGTTTTTTTGGAAATAAAAAGAAGAAACTGAATATAATTATAGAATTAAATTACAACAAACCGCAGGAAGGCCTATTAGCAATTGTTTTTTTAAATTATTACATAAACGGTTTGCACTTCTGATAACTTAACTATTAACTTAGTTGATGAATTACCTTTTAAAGTTGAGGAAAGAATTAGAATTTCTACTAATAAACATCAATGATTTAACTATTTTTTAACACAACCTCTATAAAAAACTAGCTAGCTTTATAAAAGAAAGATAAAGCCCTACTTACTTACTAAAACAATGAATAAGAAAATCTTAATACCCGCAATTGCAGTTTTGGTGCTTGCCATAATTTATTTTTTCTGGGGCACTTCATCTGATAACAAACAAGATATAACTGTTACCGCCCGAAAGGGACCCTTTGAAATTGCAGTAAACACCACTGGAGAACTTGAAGCATTAAATTCGGTAATGGTTCAGGGACCTTCATCTGGCTTAAGAGCGATCCAGGTTTGGGAAGTAAAGATAAGCAAATTGGTTCCTGAAGGAACTGTGGTGAAAAAGGGACAAAAAATTGGGGAGCTGGATAAATCGTCAGTGGTAGATAAACTGAGAGCCAGAGAAACTGAATTGACCAAAGCAGAGTCCCAATTTACACAAACAAAGCTTGATACTGCGCTTACTTTAAGAAAGGCAAGGGACAATCTGGTTGATTTGGAATTTGCTGTGGAAGAAAAAAGGATTGTTTTAGAACAGTCACAGTTTGAGCCTCCTGCAACTATAAAACAAGCCGAAATTGAATTAGAAAAAGCTAAACGAGCTTTTGAGCAAGCCAGTTCGAACTATAAGATTGAGGTAGATCAGGCAGTAGCAAAAATGCAGGAGGTTCATGCAACGCTTTCTCAGGAACAAAGAAGTGTAGACTTTATGAAGGATTTACTAGATGAATTTGTAATCCAGGCTCCTGAAGATGGTATGGTGATTTATGCGAGAGACTGGGATGGCAGAAAAAAGAAAGAAGGTTCTACTATGAGGGCCTGGGATCCTACAGTTGCCACACTTCCTGATCTTACCAGTATGATTTCCAAAACCTATATAAATGAAGTGGATATTATGAAAATCCAAAAAGGGCAAATTGTAAAGATTGGTTTGGATGCTTTTCCTGATAAAAAGATGACAGGGGAAGTTATTAGTGTAGCCAATATGGGGGAACAAAAGCCAAATTCAGATGCTAAGGTTTTTGAAGTTACTATTAAAGTAAATGAATCTGATACGACTCTTCGCCCTGCCATGACTACCAGTAATATCATTACCTGTGAAACTGTTCAAGGAGCAGTTTTTTTGCCTTTGGAATGCCTTCATACTCAAGGGGACTCCATTTCTTATGTGTTTAAAAAGGATGGACTAACTGTAGTGAAGCAGCAAATAATTGTTGGGAAAACCAATGAAAATGAGGCTATTGTGGAAATGGGAATTGATGAAGGCGATATTTGTTTATTGTCCACCCCCGAAGGGAGAGATAGAGATGATGTGATTTTATTGAATATGGAAGCCACTGATGTGGTGGCCAGAAAAAATGATGATTAATGGTCATTGGCATAAACGCAAACATTCTTAGGCTAAATATTTATCGGAACTGTGCCTTAATTTTCCGGTAAATATTCAAATTTGAAATATCCGGCTTCATATTGTATATAAGTAAAGTCAGTATGTTTTTATTTTTTAAAATTTTCACTATCCATACATTTGGTTTTTAAAAACTGAGCTAACACAATATTAATCAGGTATTTTTTTTAAGTCAATGATTACATTTTTTATGAATAGCGATATATCATCACTTCTCACAAAATCAAACTTCAATTTTTATATATACAAGATCCAAATACTATGATGGACAGATATTTAGCAAACTTTTCCATTGCCCTTGAAGCAGTAATTGCAAACAAACTCAGGTCATTCCTTACAGCTTTGGGGATCATTTTTGGGGTTGCTGCTGTAATTGCCATGCTTGCAGTCGGAAATGGTGCACAACAGGAAATTTTGGAACAAATAAAACTGGTTGGGGTCAATAATATTGTAATTGAACCGATTGTTGAACAAACAGAAGAGGAGGTAGATGAAGGTGAATCTTCTGGTGCTTCAGAAAATAAATTTTCCCCAGGTCTGAATATGCTTGATGTGAACAGTATCCTTACCGTTTTACCCAACGTTCAGCGAATGAGTCCTGAAATAATCAAAGAGACATTTATTGTGAAAAATGGAATAAGGCGATCAGCCAAATTAATTGGTGTTCTACCGGACTATTTTGATATATACAACTTTGAAATGTCGGACGGTAAAATGTTCAATGAATTCCAACTTGAAAATGGATCCCAGGTATGCATCGTTGGCAGAGGTATTCAGACTAAATTTTTCAGTAAGGAAAATCCAATTGGGAAGTATATAAAATGCGGCCCACACTGGTTGAAAATTATTGGAGTAATGGCAGAAAGGCAGGTTTCCTCCACCAGCTTGGCAAAACTAGGGATTAGAGATTTTAATATGGATGTGTATACTCCATTGAAAACCATTTTGATGCGCTATGAAAACAGGGCTTTAGTTACTGCAAAGATGGTTCAGAGAGCTGCCCGAGAAGGAAATAATGACGAAAATGCTGACAATCAAAAGGCTTATAATTACCATCAACTAGATAAGTTGGTGATTCAGGTTGCTGAAACTGAGCAACTCAATCCTTCGGCTGATGTAATAGTAAGAATGCTGGAAAGAAGGCATTACGGATTGATAGATTATGAAATAACAATTCCAGAATTACTCCTCAAACAGCAACAGAGGACTAATGATATATTCAACATAGTGTTAGGTGCAATTGCCGGAATTTCCCTTGTGGTAGGAGGAATAGGAATAATGAATATAATGCTCGCCTCAGTATTGGAAAGAATAAAGGAAATAGGCCTGAGGATTTCTCTGGGAGCAAAAAGAATAGATATTGTTTTACAATTTTTATTTGAAAGTGTAATGATAAGCCTTTCTGGAGGAATTATAGGAGTGATTTTAGGGGTAGCATTAGCGCTTATTATTTCCCAAATCGCAGATATTCCGACTATTGTTTCACCAATATCCATAATAATTTCATTTGTGGTTGCAGCAGGAGTAGGATTAATTTTTGGAATTACACCAGCCAAAAGAGCTGCCGAGCAAGATCCAATTACTTCACTTCGCTACGAATAAGCAATATTTTTTTTATTCTTTTAGCTACATAAATAGATGTGCAGAATTAAATATACTTAAGTAAGTGTCACAACTATTTTATAATGAGATAAAAGTACTCAATATAAAATAGTACTGGTACTTAATAACCTTCAAAACTCGATTAACAAACTTTCCACCATGTTAAAAAAGACATTTTTTTTCTTCCTTATTTTATCTTTTCCTATTTGTTTAAATGCCCAGCAAAATATCTACACATTGGAAGATGTAGTGGCACTTGCTCAGGGAAAGTCTTTGTGGTCGCTAAGGGTCCAAAACCAAAAGGAACAGGTTTATTGGGCTTATAAAAGTTTCCAGGCCGAATATAAACCACAACTTGGGTTAGATGGAGTTTTGCCTGATTTTAACAGAAGTATTGACCCCATTACCCAGGATGACGGTACGGAGCAATTTAGAAGAAGGACATTTACTTCAGCTGAGCTTGGGTTGGGAATTACCCAAAGAATAGCTCCTACTGGAGGTACCGTTTTTATGGGATCAGAAATTGGTAGAATTCAGCAATTTGGTGACAATGAATATCTGACCTACAGAGCGAATCCTATTACAGTGGGAATTTTTCAGCCTATTTTTACCTTCAATCAATATAAATGGGATAGAAAAATAGAACCCATTTTGTATGAGGAGGCTATGAAAGAATACAATGAGGACATTGAAGGAATTTCTTTAAGAGCAAGTGGATTATTTTTTGATTTACTATTAGCTCAAATTTCCTTAGAGATCGCAAAGAAAAACCGTGCAAATAATGATACTATTTACAAAATTGGTTTAGGAAGGTATGAATTAGGGAAAATTGCGGAAAATGAATTGCTACAATTGGAACTGAATCTGAGAAATTCCGAACAACAAGTTAGTCAGGAAGGACTTAATGTAGAAACTTCAACGCTTGAACTAAATCAGTTTATTGGTAGCAATGATAATACAAGTATCTTTCTAATAGAACCTACTGTAATTCCAGAATTCAAAATTGATGAGAATAAAGCAATTGAACAGGCCAAACAAAATAGACAACAATATTTAAGCTTTAAAAGGCAACAGTTGGAAGCAGAAAGAAATGTGGCAGAAGCAAAAGGAGAAAGTGGGTTGAATGTTCAAATTAATGGTTCTTTTGGATTGACAAGTACTTCTGAAAGTTTAGATTTGCTTTATCAGGATCCTCAGGATAGGGAAAATCTAAGTGTTACTTTCCAAATTCCAATAATCGATTGGGGAAGACAAAAATCTGCGATTAAATCGGCTATTGCCAATCAGGAATTGATAAAGAATACTGTTGCCCAGGAAGAGATTAATTTTGAACAAGAGATTTATGTATTGGTGAAGCGATTTCAAATCCTTAAATCTCAATTGGCAGCTGCCATAATCGCTGATGAAATTGGTCAGAAAAGATATGATATTGCTCAACAAAGGTACTTGGTAGCCAAAATCAGTATTACCGACCTTAATATTGCTCTTCAGGATAAGGACACAGCAAAAAGAAGCTATCTCAATGCTTTAAGAGATTTTTGGCAGGCTTATTACGAAATTAGAATGCTTACACTCTATGACTTTGAAAGAAATGAGGTGATTAGTTATGAATAACTTCATGTAACCACCTGATTTTCCGCTCTAATGGCTTTCTGTTTTAATTGTAATCAACAATCTTTTGGTAGGGAATTGTTATAAGGTAGCTCCATCTTGTTGCTTCATAATTTTCATGGTAAAATCATTTGCCAATTTTTCCATGTCAATTCCCAGCTTTTCTTTATTTACAGTTATCACCTGTTTTACCATTTTCTCAGTAAGGTGATCTACGCCATAAAATGCGCCTAAAATAGCTCCGGTTACTGCTGCGGTTGTATCATTATCTCTACCGAAATTTATGACAAAGGCAAGGGAGGCTTCAAAATCAAAATCACAAAACATGATTGCAGTAAGATTGACTAAAAATATCTCTGAAGCATGGAATGGCATATCTTGATTTCTCTGATCTAATAATTCAAAAGCCTTTTGCATTCTGGCTATTTTTAAAGTATCGAAATGCTGGTTTTCGGGAAAAGTAAGTTGAGAAAGGTCTATTTGGTTTTTCTCCAATTGATTGACTTCATATACTATGCTTTTTGCAGTTTGGTAATTTCGAAAAGCTGATCTGCCCACTAGCCTGCTTTTAAAATACTGCTGAGGATCAATGTCTCTGGTTACATTTAATATAGCATTTTTTGAAGGATTTTCTCTCAATGCTTCTGCAACCATGGCTCCAGTTAAAGCACTGATATCCCGTGCATAGCCAATATCGAAAAGACAAAGTTTGTAAGTTTCGGAGTAAGCTAATTGCGGTTGGCTGGGGAAAAAAGCACCAATAGCCGGAGCATATAACATCCCTGCACAGGTCATTTCTCCACCATAAAACTTGTTGAGGGCATATGAATAACCATTCAAATCTTTATCAGCAAAAGGTCTGGCTACCATAGCCCACTCCTGCAACCAGGCCATTTTCCTAGCATTTACTTCGAAAGGCTCAGGGGAAAACCCATCAGTATTTTTTAAAGACTGAATATCTTTCTTATACTTAGAGACTATAAACTCGGCAAATTTCTGATCATCTAATGTTCTACTATTATCTAAAAAGCCATTATCTGAATCAATCAAAAATTCCATGATCAGTTTTTTCCATCGTGTATCATCTGTAGTTCCTCCTGCAGGTAAATTATATTCCCAGGTTCCTTCTGCTGAAGGTTCCCGAACCATGGTATCCAGCCTGTCTACAAAACCGTAATTGATTTTAATATTTTCCCTACTCCACATTTCCGTAGGCGCCCCCATGGCATCGCCAATAGCCGAACCCACTAACATACCCAGAATTTTGTTATAAAGCACTTCTTTAGAATAAACAGGAGAATTTTGATTCCCATCTGCTGTTATTTTATCAGGCTTTACAGATGGCTTTTCCTCAGTTTCCAAAGAATTGGAACAGGCAGTGATGAAGAATAAAAGGAGAATAAAAGTAGAGATATGCATATCGATGATCAATTATTTTATAAGTCCGGCTGCTTCTTTCAATAGATTTTCCTTTTCCTCCAAAGTCAAATCCAAAGGCAATTGAGCTAACCCAATGATTCTCCTTAATATTTCCACCCCGGTAAATGACTGACAAAGTTCCTGGTCGAAATCAGAAGACATCTCGTAATTTTCAAAAACCAGGTCAATGAATTCCTGTTTTACCTGAGCCATTTTTAAATGGGCAATGAAAACACCTAAATCGAATTCTGGTCTGCCAAAATAACCAAATTCAGGATCGATAATCTTAATTCCCGACATTACTCTCAACCAACTTCCAGGATAATAATCGCCATGGAGGAGAGTTTCCCCTTCCTTTAGATAAATTTCCCCTAATGTAGCTATTTTCTTTTTTAAGGTTTCATCTTGTTTAAATGGTAATGCTATAGCCTGTAGTCTCGGCTGAATCGTATCCAGATCAAAACCATTTTCTTCTAAATAAGGGAAATAGAAAATATGCTGATGATTTAATTTTTTCATTACCATATTATTGGGTACTTCACTTATTTCCTCACTTTTTATTTGATGAAGCAGGTTGATAAAACCGACTAAAGTGACCAATTCTTCCTTGTGAATGGATTTATCTTTTTGATACAAGTAAGTGAAATCTGCCCCTTTTCCAAGATCTTCCAATACTAAAATAAAATTTCCCGATTTATTCAATAATATTTCCGGAGTGAAATTCCTTAATGTTTTGTTTTGCCTAATGAGCTTATAAATATTGGCTTCAACAGTAATTCTATCTATGGGAGCTGCAATTTGAGGATACTTTTCTACCCATGGCCTGGATTGCTTTATTATAAAACTTCTTCTATTGGTTTTTACCCTGACTACAAAGTTCATGTTTCCCTCACCAGGTTTTTCTGTGGCAATTACTTTTTCATCCTTTTCTAGAAAATCCTGTTGATGGAGAAAACTAGATATTAAATCAGTTTTACCATGCTGTAAATATATTTTATTCGGATATTTTACTGAAAATTCTTCCCGCTGATCCATTTTAAATTTTTTGGTTAGATTGATAAAATGTAAATAAGCAAAATGGAATGAAAGTTCAAATTATTTTTGAGAAATGGCATTGCAAAAAATGCTCACATGTTTTTCTTTCTCCAAAATTGATTATCATACTTTCTTTCAAAAGGTATTGAAACATGTCTGGTTTTAATAAACTTTAATTGGTGCATGGTATTAAAACCACAGGCTGAAATGATGAGATCTGATAATTCAAGGAGATCATTGAAAGTTTGGGAACCTATATATTCTACCTTGCCTTTAAGACTATCGGGTAGTGTACCGGAAATTAACCAAAATTTGGCATCAGTTTTCTCCATATTTGCCAGGTCTATGGCTTCCTGAAATAAAACCTCTACTTCTTTTTCAGGTCCGGAATGAACAATTATCCAATTGGTTTGGTCTGATTTTTCAAATTGTTTTCTTAATGATTCAGAACTTGATTTTTCTTCATAAAAGAGGTTGAAAAAGCTAATTTTTTTACCCAGTTTCCTAGTCCAGTCCAGTTGATCTTTCGGAATTTTTTCGCAAATAAATATCTCTGAAAATGAGGGAAAGGAACCTTTGAATTTTGATTGATAAAACAGGTACTTGAAGATGCGAGCCATATAGAAAAAATTAAGCTCCTTTAGGGGGAAATCCATCCATTCTCCAATAATTCCACCTGGGAAAACATCCAGATATACTCCTCCAATTTCATGTGTTTTGATAAAATCCAACAACCAGTTTTGGAGCTCGCTTTTGTCGTAAGCCAGCTCTCCGGGAATAATTTCATAATTATAATCTTTCAGTAATTCTCCGGCATATTTGGAAGCCGTACAAATAATTACTTCTTCCTTCTCTATTTCCGCAGTGTATAAAACGGCTTTTGCCCTGGTGATATGACCCATGCCTCCACCAACTGCATAGTACATGATTTTTTTTGCCATAAGTGGATTAAAAAATACTTTATAAATTTTGCCTAATTGTTTTTTAACTTAGCCCTATAATATACCAGCTAATAAACTTTTGCAGACTCTAATTTAAAAACAAACAAATGAATCCAATACAACCAAGATTTATTTCCTGCTTTAATCTTAAAAAAATTTGCCTTATTATCTTTTCATTATTCCTGGCAACAGGATTCGCAACTGCCCAACGGGTAAATACCCAATGGGGTCCCACCCAGAAAAAAATTAAAAAGCATGCCCTTATCAGTGATATTGTAGATAGTAATGAACTGGGTGTTTTTGCCATTATGGAAGCCGATCCGGGATTTTTTAGTACTTCAATTTTTTCCTTCTCCTCTCCCAAACCTGCTATGTTGCAGCTTTATGATGAGAAAATGATGCTTAAAAAAGCTGTTCCAATTGAAAATAGAATAGGAAATGAGTTTTTAGTATTTCTTTTTGCACAGAGCATGAATGGGAAAATATTTACTTTTTCAAGCCAGCCAAGCCAACAAGCAAGGAAAAACTTCCTGTTTGTTCAGGAGTTTGATATGGAGACTATGAAATCGGAAGGCCCACCAAAAAAAATAGCTGAATCTGGATTGAAAAACCGAAACAATTTTGGCGAATATTCGAGTGAACTTTCAAGGGACCGTAGCAAATTTATGATTTGGAATTCGGAGGTTTATGTAAGAGGAGAAAATGAAAAGTTTTCCATTCAGGTTTTTGATGAAAAAATGGAAGAACTGTGGCAAAAAAATATTACCATTCCTTATTCGGATAAATTATTTGAGATTGATAATTACAGAGTAGATAACCGTGGGAATGCCTATATATTAGGAGTAGAGTACAAAGGTAAACTGAAGGAAAGAAGAAGGGGAAAGCCAAATTATCAATATAAAATCCTTTCCTATAAAAGCAAGGGAGATGATTTTCAGGAATACACAGTTTCTCTTAAGGATAAATTTATTACCGATCTCAATTTTAGAATTAACGATGATGGAGATATTATTTGCGCAGGGTTTTATTCCGAAAAAGGGACTACTAGTATAAAAGGAACTTGTTTTTTGAAGATTGATGCCCAATCTAAAAAAATCGTAAAACAAGGTTTTAATGAATTTGATAATAAATTTTTATCGGAATTTATGTCTTACCGAAAAGCCAATAAAGGGGATAAGGAATTATACAGGTATAATATTGATCATATTATTTTAAGAAGTGACGGAGGAGCATTGTTGGTTGCCGAACAATTTTATGTAAGGGTTTATTCCAGTTATGATCAACGGACTGGAATGACTGATTATACCTACTATTATTACTACAATGATATCATTGTGCTCAATATCAATCCTGACATGAGCATTGAATGGGCAACACGAATTCCGAAAAGGCAGAAAACAGCCAATGATGGCGGTTATTTTTCTTCTTATGTTCATGGAATTCAGGGTGGAAAAATTCACTTTATTTACAATGATAATATTAAGAATATCAAAAATAATAATCCGAATAGTACCGCTTATTTTAATGGAAAAAAATCGGTAGTGGTGCTTGCTTCAGTAGATAAGGAAGGGCAAATGAAACGCAGGTTGGTTTCTAGTAATAGGGCAGAAAATATCATTTGCCGACCCAAAAGCTGTGAGCAAATCACTGATAATGAGATTCTTATTTATGGAGAAAAAAGGAAGTCATATAAATTGGGATTAGTAGAATTGGACTAAAAAAAGACAAGTTACAAAACAAAAAACAACACAGTAAATGGCAGATTTAAAACTTGCAATACTAATAGATGGAGATAATATTCCCTCAGCTTATGTGAAGGAAATGATGGAGGAAATAGCCAAATATGGAAATCCTACTATAAAAAGAATTTACGGAGACTGGACGAAACCTAACCTGGGTAGCTGGAAGAATTTGTTGCTGGAAAATGCAATTACTCCGATTCAGCAGTATGGCTATACTACCGGGAAAAATGCAACAGATTCGGCAATGATTATCGATGCCATGGACATTTTATATTCTGAAAAAGTGAATGGATTTTGCCTGGTTTCCAGTGACAGTGATTTTACCCGACTGGCGACCAGGTTGCGGGAAGCAGGGATGATGGTTTTTGGAATTGGGGAAAGGAAAACGCCTAATCCGTTCATTGTAGCCTGTGATAAATTTATTTACATAGAAATTCTGAAAAATCAGGCGGAAGAAGATGAAAATGAGGAAAATACTAAAACCAGAAAAACTAAAAAAGAAGATAATTTCGATAAGATTACCCAAAAAGAAATTAAGCTAATTTCCACCACTATCTCCGATTTGGCTGAGGACGATGGCTGGGCCTATCTGGGAGATGTGGGTAATCTATTACAAAAAAAGCAACCCAACTTTGACTCCAGAAACTACGGATTTCAAAAATTAACCCCTTTGATTAAATCCATCAAAAATATTGAAATAGAGCAAAGAGAAGCACCAAATGGCAGATTCAAATTAATTTATGTAAGGATAAAAGAAGGGAGGAAGAAAAGGTGATTTTAGAATGGATCAATTTAATAAAATAGCGCAAGTGTCCACTTGTGCTATTAAATGAATTTTAGCGTCTCGCTGAATTATCTAGTTTGATAAATATAAATTTACAGTATTGATTGAGCAGGAGTGCTGAACCATAATCGGGGCACAAGGGAGAGCCTTACGCCATTGGTTTAGGATTTTTTTCTAAAATCTAACTTCAAGCTTCAAACTTCTAATTTCCAGAATCTTATTTTTTCCCTTTCCCAGATTGTTTAGGCGCTCTTTTTTTAGGTTTTTTGTATTTCAATTGCATTTCCTTTTTGTGGGATCTCCTTACGTTTATTTTCTTGTTTTTTTCCTTTTTCTCGTGAAAAGCCGGATTAGATTCATCAATCTTAATTTGATTATGTTGATTATTTCCTCCTACTTTTTTTGTCCTTTCTTCTGGGATTAATTCATTGTTTATTTCCACTTTATCGGGGAAGTCTAAAAGCGGAATTTGGTAGTCCATTAATGCTTCAATAGCCTCTTTTTCAGGTGTTTCCTTTTCGGTGTAAAACATAAGCGTTTGCCCAGATTCTTCTGCTCTACCTGTTCTTCCGATTCGGTGCATGTAATTCTCCGGGTAGGAGGGGACATCAAAGTTGATAACATGGGAAACTTTTTCTAAATCCAGACCTCTGGCAATTACATCGGTGGCTATCAAAATCCTTTTTGAGCCTTCATCAAATTCCTGAACTGACCTTTCCCTATAATTCTGAGATTTATTAGAATGAATGATACACATGGATGAAAGGAATTGATCTTCCAGTTTTTCAAATAGCCTGTCTGCCAGTTTTTTACTGGAAATGAAAATCAGCACTTTATGAAATTCAGTTTTATCCTTTAAGATATGAGCCAGTAAATTTACTTTAGTATTAAAGTTTTGAACAGGATAAGCCCGTTGTGTAATATTCTCAAGCGGTGTACCACTTACAGCTATGGAAATTTTGGTGGGTGGGGTAAAAAAACTGTCAATGAGTTCGTCAACCTCTTCGGTCATTGTAGCTGAAAACATGATGTTTTGCCTTTTTTCTGGTAGCAATTCAAAGATATTGGTCAGTTGAAATCTGAAACCAAGATCAAGCATGACATCCACTTCATCTATCACCAATTTTTTAGCGGCTTTTAGCTGAACTGACTGACTGAGCACCAAATCATATAACCGTCCAGGGGTGGCTACCAAAATATCTGAACCTTCTGCAACCACCTGCCTTTGTGTATTGATATTTACTCCACCATAAACACCGAGTACCCTGACGCTCATGTATTTTGTCAGGCTTTTGATTTGGTCTACTACCTGCAAAACCAATTCTCTTGTGGGCACCAGAATAAGAATTCTCGGGTGAATTTGAGTAGAATATTTTAAATCTTTTAAAAGCGGCATGGCATAGGCAAAAGTTTTACCCGTACCGGTTTGCGAAATCCCAACAATATCTTTTCCGGATAGAATAATAGGGTAGGCTTCCTCCTGAATAGGAGTAGGGGCATCAAATCCCAGATCGGAAATGGCATTTGATAGAAATTTTGATAAGTTTAATGATTCGAATGAACTCATACCTGGTTTTTATTTTACGCAAAAGTAAAGGTTATGATTTACTTGTGCGCCTTCGTTTATAATAAATTCAATAGGGAAGTGTTTTAGATCTTCTTTGAAAGTTGGATCATAGAGAAAAATAAGAATTAAAATGAGGAAAAAATATTCTATAAAATTAGAAAATAACCTTAAAGCTGCCTTCCTTACCATAATTTCAGCAATCGTTTTATACTTGATTTTTTATTTTCAAAATGGAATAGTAGGTAATATAATTTTGATTATTATTATTTCCCCTTCCCTATTTGTCCACCTTAATTACCTAATAGAAGATTATAAAAAGGAAGTAATAGTTGATCGCCAAAGTAGAGTTTTTAAGTATCAAAAGGATGATGTTTTTCTGGAATATAAATTTCATGAATTAATTGAAATTATAAAGTGCGAAACCCTTTTGAATCGGTTTCCAGTGTCAACTTATCATTATTTTAAAATTACCTCCCATGATGGAAAAGAGATGATTGTTACATGTCTCATCTTCAGACGATTTCCAATTAAAGATAAACAGATTGGAGAAGGCTTAAAAATATTTCCATTTGTTTAAATTCCTTTTAACCTATCCACCAACCGAAAAAGCCCTCATAAAATGCAAGGGCTTCAAAGTAAATATTTAAAAGAATGTTTCTTTTAGGGCAGCGCAAAAGCTACATAACTGTCTCCAGATTTGGTTCCCATTTTTCCTCCTCCACAGGCAATCACTACATATTGTTTGCCATCTACTTCATAGACTGCCGGAGTAGCATAACCCCCAGCTGGAAGTTTGTATTTCCATAGTTCCTTGCCTGTTTCCTTATCAAAAGCTCTGAAATATTCGTCTTTTGAAGCTCCAATGAATATTAATCCTCCATCTGTTGCTACTGGTCCTCCATAATTCTCTGTTCCGGTTTGTGGAATTCCTTTGGCAGTAAGTTCTTCGAATTCACCTAAAGGCACTTTCCAAAGGATTTCTCCTTTATTCAAGTCTATGGCATTGAGCGTTCCCCAAGGTGGTTTTACAGCTGGGTAGCCAAGGTGATCAAAAAATCGGTTGTAGCCAGTATGGGAATAGGGTAATTTTGTTTTATTTGACTCCATCCCTAAAGCATGTGCAGCTGTTACTTCATCTTTAAGGTTTAAAAGAAAAGCTAGTAATGCTTCCTTTTCATCCTCCTTCAAATGTTCGAAGGAAGGCATAAATCCTTTTCCACTATTCACCAGCGCTAAAATTTCTTCTTTCTTAAATGTTCCTCCAATCTTCTTTAGCGGAGGATAAGTTCCAGATGGATCTCCCTGCCTTTCTTGGCCATGACAAATAGCACAATTTATCTGATAAATATTTGCACCAGCATCTGCCAAAAGCTCCTTTCCTCCGTCTTCACTTACTGTTTTATTCTTTGATCCTCCAACTTCCACCATGGTTAGAATCCAAGCCATTTCATTGGCATTGACATACATAATACCCGAATTCTGATCGAATGAGGCTCCTCCCCATTCTCCTCCACCATCGAAGCCTGGATAAATTACAGTCCCCTCTCTACTTGGAGGAATAAATTGTCCATCTGATCTTATGTTGGAAAACATACCTTTTATATAATCATGGGATTCCTTACTGATATTGGTGATGTCATTTTCTTTCATTTTTTGTTTGGCGAATGGAGGAGGTAAAGTTGGGATGGGTTGGGTTGGCCAGGTTTCTTCTCCTTCCAGATCGGATTTTGGAAATGGTTTTTCCTCCACCGGAAAAAGCGGCTCTCCAGTTTCCCTGTCAAATAAAAAAACATATCCTGATTTAGTGATTTGCGCTACTGCATCAATTGATTTGCCATTGTGATTTACTGTGATCAAATTCGGTGGTGCTGGTAAATCTCTGTCCCAAATATCGTGATGAACAGTTTGGTAATGCCAGATTCTTTCCCCGGTTGCCACATTTAATGCTAATACACAATTGGCAAATAGGTTTTCTCCTTTTCTGTTTCCGCCATAAAAATCAAATGCTGCTGAGCCAGTTGGAATGAAAACCATTTCCCTTTCCTCATCAAGGCTCATTCCTGACCATGAATTTGCCCCGCCAATACTGTTATGAGCTTCTTTGGGCCATGTATCGTATCCAAACTCTCCAGGCTTAGGAATGGTATGAAAAGTCCAGACAACCTCTCCGGTTTTTATATTAAAAGCACGGATATAACCAGAAGCCGCATCAACATTTTCTGAAACTCTGGTACCAATAATTAGTAAGTCTTTGAAAACTATTCCTGGAGTAGTGGAAACTACATATAATTCTACAGACCTTCCTCCCAAATTTTGTTTAAGAGAAGTCTGCCCATCTATTCCAAAAGTATTTACCAGTTTTCCGGTGTTGGCATTAAGACAATAAAGTACAGGTCCTGAGGTGAATAGAATTCTTTTGTCATTTCCTTCCTCCCAATAAGTCACCCCACGATTCACATTCCTCCCAAAATTCATCTTTTTATCACCTGCATTTGCATTAGGATCGAATACCCACTTTTCTTCTCCTGTTGCAGCATTAATCGCAAATATTTTTAATCTTGGGGAAGATCCATACATAATTCCATCTATAATAATGGGGTTACATTGGATTTGTGCCCGGCCATCCGGATCAATATCATTAGTTTTGTATTCCCAGGCTACTTTCAGATTATTCACATTATCCTTATTAATTTGTGCTAAAGGAGAATACTGATTTCTGGAATTATCTCCCTGGTAAGAAGGCCATTCATTTTTACTGGCCTGATCTGACTCAGTTTCATTTACTACTGGCTGACAAGCATAAATTCCTGCCAACAGGAATAAACTTAACCAGATTTTTAGTTTAGTTAATTGGAGTTTTTTCAAATTCATATTTAGTACTTAAATTGATGTTTTAATAAATAGAAATAAAGTGCTGCTGATCTACCTGAAAATAAGGTTAACTTGCAGCACTTTAGAATAAGCTGGTATTCTAGGAGTAATTACCCGATAATAAGGCATATATACTCTATTGAATTAAAATGTTAGTTAGTTCTATATTCATCAAATATTTTGTAGAACTAATTTTCTGCTATTTATTAGCAGGCAGAATTTAGGTGCTAGAAGTTAGAATTATTTCTAATCCAGATTTAAAAAAAATCGGACCTCTAATTTCTGTCCACTAGCTTCTCTTTAATCTATATTTTTAAAGCTGGAAACAAGAGGTTGCGAAATAGATATCCAGCCCACAATTAGTTTTAGCTTATCACATCATAAATCTGGACTTTTTCCCAGATATCCGATGATTCCTTAATAAACTTTTTGTGGGAAGGATGCTCCTGATAAGCATCATGTGCAGCTTTATCTTTAAAAGTTACGATTAGAGATACCGTATAAGAATTATCTACTACTTCTCTTGGCGTGTTGGCTGGTAGTCCCACATGGGATGCCATAATTTCATCCACCTCGTCTAAAAATGATGTTAAGCTTTTCAGGAAAGCATCATTTTTCTCTTTATTATCCGGTTCTTTAAACCAAAAAAATACGTGGTGAATAAATCCACCAGGGATTTTTTTATTTGGTTTCATTTTAGCCCAGGAAGGAAAAGCAAATAATCCAGTTCCAGCTATTAGTCCGGTAAATGCGGTAAAAAAAGGTCTTCTTTTCATTATTTTAGTTGAATTAAAAATTTGAAGTGGCAATTTACAAATTCTGGATAAATTGCTTTACTCTCAAATTGAAAAACCTTTTTAACTGACAAACATGCTTTTCAGTAACCTGAAGTATCTCCAGCAGCTTTTGCCTGAGCTTCAGCATCATAATCATCGCTTGTGAATCGCTTTTTAGCTTCTTCAATCATGGCGATTGTAGCTGTAGCCCCAACTCTTGTAACTCCTAATTCTTTTACGGCTATAAG
>JAHQVQ010000328.1 GCA_019634305.1 Flammeovirgaceae bacterium
AGCACTTTCCTTTATACTAGTATTCACTATTCTTTTGCGTCTCTCAATACCAAATTTGGATTGATTTGGTAAACAGAATAGTTTTTCCCAGAAACTGGTTTTTCCCCGTTAAAACTTATAAAAACTTTTTGATAATCAGCAGAAAAGCTAATATTCTTGGCTTGAAATTCATTTATTGGATCAACAAAAACAAAAGGTTCCCCTTTCTCATTCCAAATATTGATTTTGCCAAAACCATCACCTGTAATTATATTAATTCCATCTGGGGCAAAATTCGCTGATCGGAATTCTCTACTTTCATTATTCTTTAAAACTCTAACTATATTTCCTTCCATATCCCAAATGATACACGCAAAATCACTCCCTGCTGTAATAATGTAATTTCCACTTTTGGAAAAATTTGCAGAAAGCACTTTGCCTTTATGTCCAGCTAATTTTTTAAGAAGATTGCCTTCCACATCCCAAACAATAGCTATTCCATCATTACTTGCTGTAATTATCCTTCTTTCTTCAGGAGAAAATTTCACACTGTTTATAGGTCCTGTATGTCCAATAAATTCAGCTTTTTTATTTCCTGAAACATCAAAAAGAATAGCTTTGTTGTCAGTACCAGCTGAAATAATTTGCCTGCCATTCTGGGTCCAGCACAATTCATTTACTCTACCCCTATGCCCATTTAAAGAATTGAGTTCTATGCCTTTAATATCCCAAATCTTGATGTTACCACTAAAATCGGCAGTAGCAATATTTTTTCCATCAGGCGAGAATAAAGCAGCTGAAAGCCCTGCCTGATGACCTTTTAATACTAATAACTCTTCACCATCACTATTCCAAACCCTTGCTGAACTATCCAGACAAACTGTAATAATCATTTTTCCATCTGGAGAAAAATTCCCTCCCAGAAAAGACTGATTTCGTATATCAAACTCATTGGTAGTTTCTTTTTCAGTAGCCCAAATTCTTAGAGAATTATCTTTAGTATTTTCCAGACCACTAATCGTAAGCAGTTCCTCTCCAAAATTGGTAAATGAGAACCATTTCACAGGATCCTTATGTCCTAGATATCTATTAATTTCCTTCCCGCTTTTATCCCACATAATGGCTTTTTTATCATTTGATGCAGTGATAAAACACTGACTACCAGGCACAAATCTTGCACAGCTTATTGGAGCTTGGTGCGCTTGTATATTTAGAATTTCCTTACCTTCAAGGTTCCAAATTTTTACTTTCCCATCAACGCCAGCACTAATTATCTTATCATTTTCTTCATTAAAAAATACAGTGGAAATTAAACCAAGATGTCCATTCCATTTGGCTATTTCCTCCCCTAAGGCAGATAACACTAATATTTCCCCAGAATTACTTCCTACAACAATCATTTTTTCATTGGGAGAAAAACTCATGTGCGATAAAGATTGATCAGATTTATAGCTAAAAATAGAATTCCCTATCAAATCAAATACCCTAAGTTCACCGTCTGTATTTACAGAAGCTATATTTAATCCATTATCTGAGAATACAGCATGATTAATTCTACTTTCTTCTTTGGGAAAAACAGTCACTAATTCCCCATTTTTCTTCCATAAGATCATTTTTTGGTCTATTCCTGATGTCAAAATAAACTGCCCGTTTGGAGAAATAGAAGTTGAAATTACCCCACCTTTATGGGCCTCAAAAGAATTGATAGCCTCCCCGTTCATATCCCTAATCGTAATTCCTCCCAAATTATCACCAGTTACTATTTCTCTATATTTTAATGAAAAATCTAAAGTTGTTAATGTATTTTTTGGTCTTGATAATACCTCATAAAATGAACCAGTGTTATAGGATGCCTCAATTACTGCAGAAATAGCTTTAGGATTTAAAGTATCAGAAAAAAAAGAAGCAGTAGCTTCATTCAGACTTTTTGTTGGATCTGAGTTTTGTAGCATCCTGGATTTGGCAGCCAAATGATTTGATTTTTCCCTCAGCAATAGCCCTTCCAGATTATTGTTTTGTATGATTTGAAAAATCCAAAAACCAGTAACTGTAATTAAAAGCCCTGTTAGAATTAGAATTATAATTTTTAATAAATGATTCTGCTGTAATTGATCTAAAACTGTAGAATGAGAAGACAGCAATTGAGAAAACTTCTTTGACTCACCTATGAATTCAATATGAAGTTCACTAGGAATGCAAGGAGGTGAACTTCCCACAAAATTCATTGCCAACCATTCTTCAGCCTCTTTCAACTCTTTCCCTATCAGTAAGTTAGAAGAATCTTTACCATCAGCCTCCCAGTGCAATGCCAGACTTAATAATTCAGTATGTTTTTCAACATATATTTTATCCTTTTGTAAAGTATTAACTAAAAGATTTACTCCAGTTTCAAATTCATCTAGTAAGTCAAGCGATTTAGACTCAAGTTCTTTATTTTTTCTTAAAAAGATCCAGTTACTATTTTTAATTACAGGAGGAACCTGCTTATAAAGTTCATCCTGATCAGGCTCAATATGTAGTATTGGAATAATTCTTTTATTATGCTTAATAGCATGGGAAATTTCTTTATCACATAAAATAGAATTTAAAGAATGTGGTGAAATAATGAAAACAAAATTATCAGCATATTCAATTTGACCAAGGCAATCATTTAGTGTTTCTTCATCAAAATTCGATTCCTCCTTACTCAGTTTTATCTCATAGCCTTCTTCACTTAACTTATCAGCTAGCATATCAGCCAATTCAATACTTTCATAATGGCTGTATGAAACATATAGATCACATTTTTGAGATAAAATACTTTTCATTCTGGTAAAACTAGATTAGAACAGGAATTAAAAATACATCTTGCAAGTGTTGGTATATAAGGAGAACCTATTTCATGTTTATGAAAAAATAAGTAGCAAAAAATAACTGCCATCCAAAACCAATTCCCACTTGCTATAAAAAGCGGTTTTTTTCGCTATTTAGTATTAAAATCGAAGGTAAAAAATCAAAAAGGATTCAATACTTTATAGAATTATTAAAATTGGTCTGAATTCTTAGAAATTCCAGTGAAAAAATCTCATTCATATAACTTTTAACCTTAAAAAAATTCAAGCAAAATTTCTTAAGGTTTCTATCTTTACGTCATGAAAAAATTAATTGCTCCTTCTTTGCTTTCTGCTGATTTTGCCAATTTGCAAAAAGATGTGGAAATGATCAATAACAGTCAGGCAGATTGGCTCCATTTTGATGTAATGGATGGCTCTTTTGTTCCTAATATTTCTTTTGGTTTACCTGTTTTAAAAGCAGTAAAAAAATACGCTACTAAACCAATTGATGTGCATTTAATGATTGTAAACCCGGAGAAATACTTAGAAGATTTTAAAAAAGCAGGAGCATCTTCTATTTCCATTCATATTGAAGCTTGTCCTCACCTACATAGAAATATTCAGCAAATAAAAAGCTTGGACTGTCTGGCTGGAGTGGCTGTAAATCCACACACTCCTGTTTCCCAACTGGAAGATATCATTGAAGATTTGGATTTTGTAAACCTAATGACAGTAAACCCCGGATTTGGTGGACAATCCCTTATCGAGAATTCCTATAAAAAAATAAAGCAACTTAGGAAAATGGCAAAAGAAAGGGGAAAGGATTTATTGATTGAAGTAGACGGTGGCGTTACGCTCGAAAATCACCAAAACCTGTATGAGGCTGGGGTCAATGTTTTTGTGGCTGGAAATACCGTATTTGGAGCTCCCGATCCAGTTGCCACTATTGCCGAAATGAAAAAACACTAGCTTAAAGAATCTTATATGTTTTTCTTCCTTTCTAAAACCGTTTATGCCATTGCAATGCCCATCACCTGGGTTTTTATCCTTTTTATTTGGGCATTATTTGCAAAAAAAGTAAAACGGAAAAATTTACTTATTGCCATTGGGGGAATCATTTTCTATTTATCATGCAATGACTTTTTGATTAATACACTAATGCGTGCTTGGGAAATTCCCGCTACAGCCTATACTGAAATTGAAGATTCCTATAAAGTAGGAGTAGTTTTAGGAGGAGTAACTGAAGGTTTCAGAGATCCTAAAGACAGAGTTTACACGCACAAAGGAGCAGATAGGGTACTTCATGCAGCCCAACTTTACAATTTGGGAAAAATTGAAAATATTATCGTGACCGGAGCTTTCCAAAAACTTACAGGAGAAAAAGCCTCAGAGGCAGACAACATGCGGATACTTTTGATACAAAATGGTGTACCAGATTCGGTAATTATTAAAGAAGAAAATTCAATAAATACACGAGAAAATGCTTTGGAATGTGCCAAAATTCTAAAGGAAAAATTTCCAAATGAAAAACACTTACTTATCACTTCTGCTTTTCACCTTAGAAGGGCTAAAGGATGCTTTAATAAAGCAGGTTTAACTGTGGATACCTTTTCCACAGATTTTTATTCCTCCGATAAAAATGCTCCGGTAAACCCTATGAGTTATTTTTTCCCTTCAGCTGAAGCCTTTTCCAGAACACATCGGTTGGCAAGGGAAATTCTTGGTTATATCGTCTATAAATTATTAGGATATGCCTAAATGTGTAAGCCTTCATTAAGGAAGAATTAAAATAAATTGGATAAATGCCTACTCTTTTATAGCTTCCTGATATAAACTAAACAACATTTCACTTGCTCTACAATTACTTATTCCTGGCTTTTTATTTCCTAATTCTTTTCCTGATTGGTTTCATTGCTTCAAAAAAAGTAAAGGGACTTGAAGACTATTATGTAGGAGGTAAAAAACTAGGGTTTTGGGTAGTTGCTTTTTCCTCTAGAGCTACTGGCTCTTCTGCATGGATTTTATTAGGCCTCACTGGTATGGGAGCTGTTTTTGGGATAAAAGCCTATTGGGTAGCTTTAGGAACTACCTCAGGAGTATTTGTTTCCTGGTTTTTGATGGCTAAA
This sequence comes from Flammeovirgaceae bacterium, assembly GCA_019634305.1. Taxonomy (GTDB): domain Bacteria; phylum Bacteroidota; class Bacteroidia; order Cytophagales; family Flammeovirgaceae; genus Flexithrix. The sequence continues at coordinate 4,919 of JAHQVQ010000328.1, forward strand.
AAGTTTAAAACTTTAACTGATCAATTCGATTCCATTACCATTCCCGATTTTTTAGCTTCAAGATTTCGGGCTAAATCTAATCTATTAAGAACATTATCTGCTACTGCGCTCTCAGTATTTGTAATTATTTATGTAAGTGCACAAATTGATGCTACAGGCACTGCCTTCGAATCATTTTTAGGTTGGGATTATTTTACCGGTGCCATTGTAGGTTTTTTAATAGTAGTAGTCTACATGTATTCAGGAGGATTTATTGCAGTAGTCTGGTCTGATTTATTTCAGGGGGTTATCATGTTATTGGGATTAGTGTTTCTACCAATTGCCGCCTTTTTTATCATTGGAAGTTTTGAGGATTTAAATATTGGACTAAGTGAAATTAACCCAGGACTTTTGAATATTTGGGGAAATGATGGCTTCACCTGGATTAATTTTTTCCAGGCATTGGGGTTCTTTATGATTGGTCTTGGGTACCTGGGTTCTCCTCAGTTGTTTATTCGATTTATTTCCATAAAGGACGAAAGGGAAATTGATAAGGGAAAATGGATTTCCTTTGCCATTCAGTTGGTTATGAATGTTTCAGCTATTACCATTGGAATTTTTGGAAGATATTTACTAAATTCTCCAGAAAATCAATCTTCAGATATTTTAGGTCCAGCTGGTCAAAATGTGTTGATCAGTTTGGTGGATTATGTTATCCCCTTTGCCACTGGATTTTACATCGCAGCAGTTTTAGCTGCCATCATGTCCACAATTGATTCCTTATTAATTTTAGCTTCCAGTGCTGTGGGGAGAGACTTTTATCAAAAAATATTTCATCCCGATCTGGAAAACCTTCAGTTGGCAAAGCTTTCCAAATGGATCACTTTAAGTTTGGCAATTTTAGCTTTGGGAATTGCCCTTTTGGTAGCATGGTTGGTCCCTGGAAGAACGATATTCTGGTTTGTAATCTTTGGATGGTCTGGTCTGGCAGCATCCTTTTGTCCGGTTATGATTCTATCCATTTTCTGGAAGAATTACACCGAAAAAGGAGCTATCACTTCTATGGTTGCAGGTTTTCTAAGTGTCCCATTATTTAAATTTCTGGCTCCTGTACTTCCAGAAGTTGGAATTTATTTTGCAAAGATGTCTGAACTATTCCCCTCTTTTTGTGTGGCTTTAACCCTTGGAATTATCGCCTCTATTTTGGATAAAAAAAATAGCAACGCATAAAAAAAGCCCAACAATTTTTGTTGAGCTTAAACATATCTTTCTCGCTGCATACTTAGAATGGCAATTCATCTTCTGAAGCTTCAGAAATCCCACCTGGTTCTTCTGACGGCCCTGGATCCTCCTGAAAACTTTCATTGCCCTGACTAGGAGCTGCTCCTGATGCAGATTCTAATCTCCAAGCGTCCAGATTTGTAAAATAAGTGGTTTTACCTTCTTTTGTATAAGGTCTTCCTTTCAAATTGAAATTCACCTTTATCTCATCACCTTTACTAAATTGATCTAATAAACCACATTTATCCTGGGTTAATTGCATTTTCACATACTCAGAATACATTCCATCCTGAATTTCTATTACAAATTCCCTCTTCTTAAACCTATCAGTAATTTGGGCTTCATTATATATTTCTACTAGCTTTCCTTTTACCTCTAATGCCATTTTTATTGAATATAATTTTATGATTAATTATTTTGAATATTATTTTCCGAATAATGACTCCACAAAAGCCATTTTATTAAAAGGTTGTAAGTCATCCACTTTCTCCCCTACTCCAATGTATTTTACTGGGATTTTAAATTCATCGGAAATCCCAATCACTACACCTCCTTTTGCAGTTCCATCTAACTTAGTGATTGCCAGAGAAGTAACTTCAGTAGCCTTTGTAAACTCTTTCGCCTGAATAACAGCATTTTGTCCTGTACTTCCATCCAGAACTAATAAAACTTCGTGAGGAGCATCATCAACCACTTTTTTCATTACCCTTTTGATTTTAGATAACTCATTCATCAGATTCACCTTGGTATGAAGTCTTCCCGCAGTATCTACTATTACAATATCCGCATCTTGTTCCACACCTTGTTTCACTGCATCAAATGCAACCGAAGCTGGATCAGTATTCATTCCATGCGATACTACCGGAATTCCCACCTTTTCTCCCCAAAGAATTAATTGATCCACAGCAGCAGCTCGGAAAGTATCTGCAGCACCCAAAACTACCGATTTTCCCATTTTTTTAAATTGGGAAGATAGCTTTCCAATAGTAGTTGTTTTACCTACTCCATTAACCCCTACTACAAGAATAACATAAGGTTTTTTACCTTCGGGAACTTCATAACCACCTACATCAGAGGATTTATTTTCCTCCATAAGGGAAGCAATTTCCTCATGCAATAACCTGTTCAGCTCAGAGGTATTTAGGTACTTATCTTTTTTTACACGCTCTTCAATCCTTTCAATAATCTTCAGTGTAGTTTCCACCCCAACATCAGCACTAATCAGAATACTTTCTAATTCATCCAGAACCTCTTCATCTACCGTAGATTTTCCAATAAGTGCTTTGCCTAATTTCCCAAACAAACTTTGCTTGGTTTTTTCTAATCCTTTATCCAGGGATTCCTGGTTTTCTTTTTTAAAAATCTTATCAAATAATCCCATAATAATAATTAAAATAATGGAAGCCAATAGTGGTTATTGACAATAAACAAAGCTGGTAAAAAACACCAAAAAATATATCTATTTAACTTAATAAAGTTGAAATCCTTAATGTGCTTAAAATTAGGATTTTTGTACTGGATTCAGAAATAAGTACAAGTACTTTTTTTATTTGGGCATTTGAGTCTCATTGTCAGAGATTTACCACACAATTAATAATGTATTCATTTGATCCAACCTCTTGTCAACAATAAACACCAAAATTTCTGATGGATACTGACAAATGTAAAACAAAAAACCCTACCAAAAGTAGGGTTGTAAAAAAACTCTAAAAGATGTGTTTATAAAATTACTTTTTCAAAAGTTCTTTTGCCACATCCTCAGTAACGATTTCTTCTTTGAAGGTATAAGCTCCTGTTTCAGGATTTTTGATAGCTCTCACTACCTTAGAATATTTTACACCACCTTCTTTTTTCAGGGTTGCAACTACTTTCTTAGCCATAATTATTTAATTTCTCTATGAACAGTATATTTTTTTAAAACAGAGTTGAACTTCTTAAGTTCCAATCTTTCAGGTGTATTTTTTCTATTCTTAGTGGTAATATACCTGGAAGTACCTTTTTCCCCTGTAGCTTTATGTTCAGTGCATTCCAAAATCACTTGAACACGGTTTCCTTTCTTTGCCATGATTAAATTAATCTATAAATATTTTCAAAAAAATCTTAAAAACAGGTAATTAGATAACTACATTACCATTAGCCCTTGCTTTTTTAAGCACTGCAGAGATACCATTTTTGTTGATAGTTCTCAATGCAGAAGTGGATACTTTTAAAGTAAGCCATCTATCTTCTTCAGGGATATAAAACTTTTTCTTCTGTAAATTCGGATAAAACTTTCTCTTAGTTTTATTATTTGCGTGGGAAACATTATTTCCTACTCGAGGTCTTTTTCCTGTAATATCACAAACTCTTGCCATTATTAAATCAGTTTTAAAAATTAAGGTGCAAATATCCTAAAATTAAACATAATTAAAAAGTAACCACAAAGGTTTTTGTTTAAAATTTCAGCATCAATTGACCAAAGGTGAAATTAAATACCAAAATCATCAGTTTTTGGCTGCATCAGGGTCGTTAAAAATCTCCTTTAACTCCAAGTTAGTTAACTTCTTTATGCCTACAATCAAAAACCAAAGTGCCAGCAACATAATAATAGTAGAAGGAACTGCAATTACCGGAAAACTCAGTGCAGTCATCTGACCAAGTTCCTCATTAAAAGCTTCAGTTCCAGAAGGACTTTTTATGATTATCTTAGCCAACACATAATTCAGGATAGCAGAAACTAAAAATGAAGCAGATAGCAAATATGTGGCAGTTACCATTTTCTTATCAAACTTATCCCGATTACCATTATGTTCAAGTATCTGATTGATTTTGCCTACATTTAAAATCTGCTCATTGAACAACAGTTTTCTTACCAAAGGAAATGGCGTCCATAATGAACCAATTACCACTAAACCAATGATAAAAGGAATAGCAGCCTCTTTCACCGCAATCCAGTGGGCATCAAGCTGCAACAAACCAATTACCCCGGTAATCAGAATACTAACAAGACCTAAAACCGAAATAAAATTAACTTTCTTCTTTTTAATAAAATCGTAAACCCCGTAAATCAATGGAAAGGCTAAAGCTATGATTAACCCATTCACAGCACCCAACTTATCTTCTCCACTAAATTTCATTAAAATCACTGAAGGAATAATGATATTAATCACCAGGTTCATCAGTGGACTATCCTTCTCTTTTTTCTTATTTATTGCTGAATTTTCTTCCATTGCCTGCAACTCGTAATAATTCTTGTAATTAGCTGATTAAATTTAATTGTAAGTGTAAATGTACAGCTATTTTTAATTAATGAGAACCGTAAATTAATTTCAGCTTTTATTTTTAGAAATATAAAAGAACTGTATATTTTTTTTAGGGCGAAAAATTCTTACTCAAAAATTATTATTTGAACAGTTTAGTGCTACAAGGAAGTATTATAAAAAGGGAAATATGAGAAAGAAAAGGGTTATTATTTTACCTATAATGCGAATCAACAGTAAATTTTGAAAAAAGAGGCTGTATTACCATCTTAGCACTATGCAACTAGAGTTAAGAATAATCGGACTATACAGCCTCCTAGAAGAGTGCTATACTAAAGAATTACACTGGTATTGCCAAAGATTTAGCCATAATAAACATCAAGGCAGTTTTACAGATGTAGAATTATAGACCTGTTATTTTTTTGCCATTATAGAAGAGAAGAAGTATCAAGTAAAACAGATATATGAATATATTGTCAAATATTGGTCTGATTGGTTTCCAGCC